>JBFIEP010000028.1:0-13503 GCA_041603335.1 Elusimicrobiota bacterium
GCTCCAAGACAAAGGGTCTTAAGGTTGCCGTTAGGCGAATGGTTGGACGGCTTATTCTCGGCCGGGTCGGACGACGTGTCTTCCATCAATAATAGATTCTAACGCAGGAAGGACCAAAATTGCCAGCGACTTTCACTCTTTTTCTCGGCTTGGTAGAACTTTCCAAGCAATTCGAGCTTCTTTGCAATTGATTCGGGGCTCTCATCAAGCCCCAATTCTGCGGCTAGATCCTTAGGATTTTGCGCTCGAAGGTCCCGAAGCCGCAGGAAACTCTCGTAACCATGCTCTTTCAAGTACTTAAGATGAGCATCCTCTTCCAGAGACTTCCATTGCTCCATCGCTTCATCAAAAACCAAGCCGCCATCGGCGTTGATGAGATCGTCCGATGATGTCCCCTTCACTTCGGAGAAAACGCGCAAACCGACAGAATGGGCAAGGCGTTCGAACTCCAATCCGCCTAGATTAAGCCAATCGATACCGATCTCACGCATCTTAGCCCACACGCGGGCATGATATGCCTCATGGGCAATCAGCGCGAGAAGAGCTTTCGGAGAGGCCTCGAACAATACAGCGGCATTTAAAAGAATCTCGGGGCCGTTTTCCCCCTCTGCCCGGAAAATTCCACGCGCGTCATCCTCACCGAGCGTCACATCCCAGCGAATCGGTACTCCCGATTTTTTCAAGGAACGGAGAGCGGCGCGCGCGGTGGCACTCTTTGCGGCCCAACGAAAAACTTCGTGCGGCTTCGACGTCGCCGAGAGGATCTCGGAACCCGGGTATTCCTTTGCCGCCGAGACGCGAACGGCCTCAACCGCTTCGGCATCGGTTTTTTTATCCAACTGAGCGCGATCCTTGCGATGGAGACGCACAACCCCTAAGCCCGTAGGCTCGCCTTCCTGCTGGACAAAAAAGACTTGCGCCTCAAATGATCCATTAAGATTCGCATAGAAGGCCTCAATCGCCTCCTGCGAAGCTGCGTCCATTCCGCGAACCAAAACCGTTGTTTCGCCATTGAGACCGTAAACAGAATTGCTTTGCGGAAGCTGCGGAACATCCTGCATCTCGCTCGGTGCCTGGTATGATTCAAGCGCAGCAATCCGGGCGGCATAATCCGGATGATTCGACATAAGGCGATCCCAAAGACTACGCGTATCTCCCTCCAACTCCTGGGGCCCGGCACGCATGCGCAACCATGAAATCCACCAACGGGGATTGGTGAGCCATGATGAGAAATGGTCAGCCCGCAATTCGTTCTGCCGCATCACGGCAAACCCGGCCAGCAACCCTGCAACGACACTCATAAACCCACCGGCCAGAAATCCGATGGCAACCCCGACGGAAACCGGATCAATAACAAAAAGCGTTCCATTAAAGAATGCAGTGACAATCGCGGCTACAGAAGCAATCGTCGTTATCCCCGCAGTCCACTTCAAGCCGCGATTAAAACCAACTCCATCGCTATTCGCCCTAAAATACTCGTGGAAAAATCCAAAATCCTTATTCACAAAGTGGCCCAATTCATGCGCCATCATCGCGACGGTTTCCCCGAGCGGCCGTGCTAAAAACCCTACTCCTATATACAGCGTGCTGGCCCGGTCGAGCTCTCCCAACGAACTATACGCCACATCCGGATCGGCCCCGCCTTCGAAATACTTAAGCTGCGGCGCGCGGTACCCTTCGAAGCCGGCACGATTCACAAGGACCTGGGCCGCACCTTTGGCCCATTGCAAAAATGAATACAGCGGTTTAACCCGCTCGTCAAGATCGGCAAGTTCCTCTTCGCTAAAAGACTCTCCTTCCTGCAGGCGCATGAGATCGTCACGGAGTTCGAGAAGATCCTCTCCCGTTGTTCCATCCTCAACGAACGGGGAAACCGCTCCGTTGAGATTCCGGGTTATCCGATATGTTAATGCCGCGGCTCCAACAGCGGAGAAGCCGATCAGGGCCGGGAGCCAACCCAACGCGACCGCGAGGAAGGATGTAAATGCCGCAAACCCTCCGTAATGAATCCCCAAAAATACCGCACGCTTTGCTCGAATGCCAAACGGTACCTTGTACTTCGAACGGTCGAGCGTCCCTTCCAATTCCGGCTCCAGGATACCCGACTCAAGCGCTTCGGGACTTAGATCGACTTGAGGCCCAAATCCGACTCCATCATCGGCCCCGTTTCGCACATCCTTAATTTGGTCATCGGCCTCTGCGGCTGCCGACTCACTGCGCCAACCGTAAATCGTTTTTGCCTTCTTAAACCGGGCCGTAATCGCTGTTTCAGGGAGTCGAAGACGGCTGAAAACCTGGCGGCCCATTTTCGGGAGGGCGTCCATGCCGAATCCCCGAATCCGGCCGTCGGCGACACTCTGGGCAAGGTCCTCATAATACTGGGCTTCCTCACCATTGAGGAGGTCCTCTTTCGTCTTCAGATCCAGAATCGTCAACTGCGTGCCGGTCGGGTCAAGACGGGCAAACACCCGAACTCCTCTATCGGCCCACTTGAACTTGAAAACACCTACCTCAACGGCTTTACCACGCTTCGTCCCGACCGCACTCGATCCGGCACCGTTAACAAAATTTTGGATATCGTTTTTGAAACGATCCCATTCCTTTTTCCCCCACCGATCCTTGCCCGAACGCGTTGACTGCTCGCGTACCGCCTCGACAAACTGATCGGCAAAGAGAACTTCGACATCGGCCTTTGGAGGGGAATCCGCCGCGTTGAGTTGGTTCGCACGCCCAACCCACCGCTTTCCTGTTGGAGCAGCAAAATCTTGGAGGTGGGAACCCTGCGGGCGAAGAGAGGCACCATCAAAACGAACACTTTGAACGGATGCGGCGCTTGCGAGCGCAAACGCCGAGTCACCGTCTTTTTTCCCCTTATTGCCGTCAACCGGGCCGGCGTCCGGTCCAAAATTCTCGAGGGTCCTTAATGCGGCGGGAGGAGCGCGCGGGGCAACCGTTTCGTCGGGTGAAGTCCTAGGGGGTGAAATGACACTTTGCGAAACAACCGCCGCGCGGCGAGGCGAAACAAGAGAAGGAGAGGGGGCAGGCAGAGCGACAGGATTTTCCGGATTTGATTCCGGGGCAACGAGATCAAGCGCGGGATCAACCGTGACTAGATTTGAAACAACTGCGCTTGGAGCAATTGAATGCAAAGCGGTTTGAGAAACAACCGATCCAGCACCGGTTGATGTTTTTCCGGTAACAACTCCGGTTCCACCCTTTCCTGCCGAACGCACAGTGATGCCGGCCAAGGCCTCATAGGGAGTGAGACCGGGTGACAAAACCGCAATTGCGGCCGAAAGAAGAATCGAAGCAGCTTTACGCATAATTCGGGGGGCTTCCCTTTAGATCAGAATCCACCTGACTTCAATGTCCAAACCTGACGCTCGCGGGACTGCAGCCACGACCGCTGCTCGGAACTTTTGCGCCAAACGACGCGATTGGAAGGCTGGGGAATGGGTTCGAAGGAAGACTTTTGTATTCGGCTTTTCATGGCTGCCACCTCTCATAAATACAGTAACCCAGACTGACCGAATCGGTCAGGGCCGAAGGAACGAGCGGCCCTGCGCAGGGGGCCTACAACAAAATAGGCCCTAGGGCCCAAGAGAAAGTGCTTATTTTTTAAGGATTATCCCTTAGGGGCGAATATATCGAGACGTTTTAACCTAGGACCGGCGGGAGGTGGGACTGGAATAATGAGTGCTTCCGGGCCAACGGGAGCCAAAAACTGTTTTACCCTTGCTTTTTCAGCAGAATTATCGGTTTCACCGACACGAATTTGATTGGCTCCATCACCGATCAGGACATACCGCTTCCTATCCCGCCGTGTCAGGCGGTCAAAAAATGCCTTCAGCTCCGATTCGACGTCATAATCCACCAGAACGGCTTCCATCACCGTGCTCATGAGCAACGCCAAACCAAACAATCCGGCTGCGAGACAGAATAAGAATCTAAAATACAACATTGATCTACTCCTACATCTCCATTGTAAGCCCCGAATCTCCAAGACGGTTGGGCCATCAGGGGACATCTCTCGGGGAATCAGTCCTAGATAAATTTAGGCCTCAGGGCCCAGATTACTGAAAAGGATCGGCCCTCGCACCTAATGGTAGAATGAGTATTATGGGCGCCTTTGAACTCGTCTCAGATTTCACCCCGGCAGGGGATCAGCCCCAAGCAATTGATGCTCTCGTTTCGGGGATCCGGGAGGGGCGGCGCCATCAGGTACTGCTGGGCGTTACCGGCAGCGGGAAAACATTCACTATCGGCAAAACCCTAGAAACCCTCGGACGCCCTGCCCTAATACTCGCACCTAATAAGGTACTCGCCGCCCAGCTATATGCCGAATATAAAGCCTTATTCCCGAAAAACGCCGTCGAATACTTCATCTCCTATTACGATTACTATCAGCCCGAAGCCTACGTCCCCTCGACCGATACCTACATAGAGAAAGATGCCTCCATCAACGAACATATAGACCGGCTGCGGCTAAAAACAACAAGTTCCCTACTGTCGCGAAACGATGTCATCGTAGTGGCCTCTGTATCGTGCATCTACAATATTGGTTCCCCCGAAAACTATAAAGCCTACTGTGTCGAGATTGAAAAGGGAGCCGCAATCGGCCGCACCGCCCTTCTCGATAAATTCGTCGCTAGTCACTACCAACGAAACGACACAGAGTTCGCACCCGGGACCTTCCGGGTCAAAGGCGGCATCGTTGATATCTATCCGGCTTACGATGAAAACGCGATCAGAATCACTCTTGGGGATGACACCGTTGAATCTATCGATGTCATCCACCCTGTTTCGGCATACAAAACTGCGTCCTTAGACCGAGCACTCATCTTTCCCGCAAAACACTTCGTCACAAAGCCGCCCGAACTTAAAAGAGCGCTGGGAACAATTGAAACCGAACTAAATGAACGGCTCGCGATTTTAAAGGAAAAAGGCAAGGCACTCGAAGCACAACGGCTTGAACAAAAAACACGCTACGATATGGAGATGCTTCGGGAACTTGGTTTCTGCTCGGGCGTCGAGAATTATTCCAGACATCTCACAGGACGCCCGCCCGGCGCACGACCTCACTGCCTTTTAGATTTTTTTCCGGAAGACTTTCTACTCGTTATAGATGAGTCTCACGTCAGCATTCCCCAAGTTCGCGGCATGCACGAAGGGGATCGGTCAAGGAAGCAAACCCTCATCGATTTCGGATTTCGTCTTCCGTCAGCCCTCGACAACCGCCCGCTTAAGTTCGATGAGTTCCGTGCGATCTCGCCTCAGACGATTTATGTTTCGGCAACGCCCCGCCCCTATGAACTAAAAGAATCCGAAGGCCTAATCGTAGAACAAGTGATTCGTCCCACAGGCCTGGTCGACCCGCCGGTGATGATTCTCCCGACAGAAGGACAGATTGACGACTTACTCAAACGGGTCAAGGAACGCGTTAAAAAGAAAGAACGTTCATTTGTCATAACCCTCACAAAACGCACGGCGGAAGATCTCGCGGATTTCCTCACGACCAAAGGACTTCGAGTACGCTACCTTCATTCCGATATCGACACGATTACACGCATCGAGATTCTTCAAGACCTCCGCAAAGGGGCCTTCGACATTCTTGTAGGCATCAATCTGCTAAGAGAAGGTCTCGATCTTCCGGAAGTATCCCTCGTTGCGATCCTGGGAGCCGACAACGAAGGCTTCCTGCGCTCGGAGTCCACCCTCATTCAGATCGCCGGGCGCGCCGCCCGTAATGTCGGCGGAGAGGTTGTGCTCTACGGAGACAAAACAACAGGATCGATGGCGCGCGCGGTCGCGGAAATGGATCGCCGTCGGGAGAAACAAGTCGCGCACAACAAGAAACATGGGATCCAGCCCAAAACCGTCATAAAAGCGATTCTTGACCTCGCCGAATTCCAGTCCGATGCCAAGCGGGAAGGATTAAAACTCCTACACGCGGCAGGAAACGCTAAACCCCTCAATAAGAAAAATATTCCGCACCTAATGAAATCTCTTGAGCGGCAGATGAAGGATGCGGCGGATAGTCTCGACTTTGAGCTCGCCGCTCTCCTTCGGGACCAATTACTTGAGCTACGCGAAATGACCGGGCTGAAATCTCCGGCGCAGCCACGCGCAAGCCGTAAGCGCACAACGAAACCGAGCGCCCCGGTACGCGCAGCACGCAGACGCCTTGAGAAGAAGAGGAAAGCACGTGAAAGTTGATGCCATGACCCGCCGCCTCATCATTGCAGCACTCGCTGAAGATCTCGGCAAAGATGGGGATCTATCAACGAAATACTTTGTACCTCCCGATGCGAGACTCAAGGCACGATTTGTCGCGAAGCAAAGCGGCGTACTTTGCGGCCGATCGATCGTAGACGAAGTTTTTCACCGCGCCGCACCCGGCAGTCGCGTTCGCTGGAATATAAAAGAAGGCGGCCGCTTTAGGAAGGGAACGGTCCTTGCCCTAATCTCAGGTCCGCGTTCGGTATTAACCGCCGAGCGCACTGCATTGAATTTTCTCCAGCACCTCTCGGGTATCGCGACCCTCACCCAGATCTATTCCCAAAAAACCCTCGGCACCCACGCGAAGATTTTCGACACCCGGAAAACAATTCCGGGCTGGAGACAACTCGCGAAATACGCCGTTCGTGTCGGCGGCGGGAAAAATCACCGAATGGGACTCAACGACATGGTGATGCTTAAAGACAATCATCTTGCGGCACAGAAGGATCTTGCGGAACACATCCGCAAATTTCGAAAAAAGCGCCCACGGGTAAAAATCGAGATCGAAGCTGCAAATGCCGCCGATGTGGAACTGGCAATTTCTCTTCAAGCCGATGTGATCATGCTGGACAATATGGACTCAACGCAATTACGAAGGCAGATTCGCAGAATCCGCCGCGCGAACCCACGCACAGAAATCGAAATTTCCGGAGGTGTTTCGCTTGACGCCGTCGCGCGCCTCGCACGTTTAGGTCCCGACCGGATTTCAGTCGGACGCCTCACACACTCAGCTCCAGGAATAGATATTTCGATGAAACTCCTTCCGTGAAACGGCTGCACCACTACAAAACCATCGCGTCCACGCAAACCCGGGCGCGGAAACTCGCGGATGCAGGAGCACCGGACTGGACAATTGTGCGTGCAGACCGTCAAACCGGCGGTCGCGGCCGCATGGACCGAAAATTTTCCTCCGGTCCCGGAGGCTTATACTTTACGATCATTCTTCGGCCCCGTTTAAAACCCACCGGACTCGGCGCGTTTAGCCTTAAAACCGGACGTCTGCTCACACGCACGCTCGGCACCTTGAGCGGAATACGCACTAAGGTAAAAGAACCCAACGACGTTCTGGCACTCTGTAATGATGGACAATGGCGAAAGATCGCGGGAATATTGATTGAGGCCTCCGGGGGTTACGAATCCCTCGATTGGATTGCTGTCGGAATAGGAATCAATCTCAACAACACGATTCCGGAAGGGCTTCCTGACGCAGCCTCCATCGCCTCCATTGCCGGGAAAAAGGTCGGTATCGAACGTGTTTATCGCGGACTCGTCTCAAGCCTGCGAAGGTCATGGAAAAACCTTTAGTTTCCCTAGATTAAATCCCCCTTGAATCCATCCCAAATCCTGCTATAATTAAGGAGTCCCCGCCGGGGTCATTTTTTTTTTGCCCAACTGCACACACGTCGAGGAAAACTCTTATGACCGAATCCTACATGACCCGCGCCGGCTTAGATAAGCTCAAGAAAGATCTGGCAGATCTAAAGATAGTCAAAGCAAAAACCTCCGAAGACATCGCGGAAGCGCGGGAAAAAGGCGATCTAAAAGAAAATGCCGAGTACCATGCTGCCAAGGAAAAACTTGGAGAAATCATGGGCCGTATCGGCAGGATTGAAGGTCAGATCACCGGCGCCCGCATGATTGAAGATATCAAGATCAAAAAAAACGAAGTGAGCATTGGCGTGAAAGTGTCCCTTGAAGAGACATCCTCCAAGATGAAAATGGATTGGACCCTGGTCGGCGGCGTAGAATCGGATCCGACTTCAGGAAAAATTTCCGTTGATTCCCCCCTCGCCCAAGGCCTTCTCGGCCACAAAGTCGGTGAAGAAGTCACGGTGGAACTCCCTGCCGGCGCAAAGACGTTTAAGATTCTCAAGACGGAAGCTGCGGTCTGAACGACGCGGCACGACTGCGCGAAAAACTAACCTCCCTCGGTGCCTTCAAGGTCGGAATTGCTTCCGCGACACCTGCGGGCAACCCCGGCGGAAAAGACGCGCTGTCAGCATGGCTTGATAAAGGCATGCACGCCGAAATGGCCTATATGGCCCGTGATCCGGAATCGCGCGCTGACATCCGCCGCTGGTTCCCGGAAGCCCGCACCGTAGTCTTTGGTGCCTTTAGCTATCTCATCCATTCAAAGGATCAACGCCCCCCCTCAACAGGAAGACTGGCTCGCTACGCCCAACCGCCCGACTATCACGACACCCTCAAAAACATCATGCGCGAAGCAGCCGCCTGGTGCAGCAACGAGTGGCCGGGCTCGAAGGCAAAAGTTTTCGTAGACACCAGTCCTGTTTTAGAGCGTCTCTACGCACGTCTTGCGGGCCTTGGCTGGGTGGGAAAAAACTCGATGCTTCTCTCGAGAACGGGTTCGTTTTTTCTCATTGCCGGCATGGCCCTCGACCGCGCATTAGAACCTGATACACCGACCACCGATCATTGCGGAAACTGCACACGGTGCCTCGATGCGTGCCCGACCGATGCCTTCCCGGAACCCCGGGTTCTTGATGCATCTCGATGCATCGCCTACTTTACGGTCGAACATCGCAAAAAATCAATTCCCGAAGAATTCCGGGAAGGACATGGGGACTGGATTTTCGGATGCGACATCTGTCAGGACGTATGCCCCTGGAATCGCTTCGCACCAAAATCAACCGTTTTCGAATCCCGCCTTCCCTCAAGCGTGGACCTTGAAGAGCTTGCCGGTCTAACACCAGAGACGTTTAACAAGCGCTTCAAAGGAACCCCCTTAAGACGAACCGGCTGGGCATCGGTCACTCGAAACGTTCTCCTTGCCATGGGTAATCTTAGGGACATCCGGTATATTCCGACCCTCCGTCGATACATGTCCCACGAAGACCCCATTCTCGCAGAACAGGCACGCTGGAGCCTCGAACGAATTGATAAAATAGCCGCGTGAAAGTCAGCCTCCCCCTTATCGCGCTACTCGCGCTCTCGCTAGGCAATTCAACCTCCGCCCAAGAAACCTCCAAACCATTTATCGGAGCGGATGAAGACCCGAGGCCGCCGAAAGAACTCCCTCCCGGCTTTCAAAAAAAGCCCGCTAAATCACAACCGCTCATTATCCGCATGATGATCCATAAGGTTCCAAGTGGAATGCTCGTGGCATTGCCAATCATAGACACCAATCCGAACAAAGGGACAACGATGGGAGTCATGCCTATCTACGTCGTACAGCCCTCGGACAAAAACATCGAACACATCTTCGCCCCTTCTTTGACTTATAATCCGACATTCCGGGTCGAAGCCACGATGCGCTATTACTGGTATCCCAACGAACGCGCGAATTATTTTGTACGCGCCGCAGTTTCCGGAAACCAAAACCAAGACATCATCGGCCAGATGGAAGATCTTGATTTTCTCGGGCGCGGCCTCGCCCTGAGCGCACGACTTGCATTCGACGTGGACGGCTCGAAGCGCTTTTTCGGAATTGGCGCGGACACGCCTGAATCAGCTGAAACCAATTTTACGAGAAAAACGATTGGGTACTACGCACGCCTCGGCATCCCGATTTTTGAAGAAAGCAGCTGGAAATTCAACTTCGCTCACGCCCTCGCCGGAGAACGTATCGCCACAGGCGTTTTTAATTCCATCCCAACAATCGAGGCCCGCTTTCCTAAGGACTCTCCTTCTCATTTCCACCAAAATTCACGCTTCCAGCTCTTTATCGATTACGACACGCGCGACAGTGCCGTCACAACATCGGCAGGTTCCTACGTGAAGTTCTTGATCGAAAATGCCCAGAAAAAGCTCGGCAGCGAATTCGCCTTCCAAACGTATGGAATTGATGCGCGGCACTTCCGCGACTGGGGCGATGACGCCTACGGAAAAACCGCAGCTCGATTTCACTACCAGCAGCTCCAAGGAAACGCGCCGTTTTATCTCATGCCGGCTCTCGGCGGAAAGAAAACCCTCCGCGCCTACGGCGAAGGCCGATATATCGACCGCGGATTATGGGTAGGGACGGTAGAACAACGCTTCACCCTATTTGAAGCGACCGTCTCGGGGACAACGGTCGAAATGGAGATGGCCCCCTTCTTCGGAATCGGCTCGGTTTTCAGTACACCCAAACGGCTCGCAACCCGCTACTTTCGTCCCGCCTACGGCGTTGCCTTCCGTGCCATCGCGAGACCCCAGGTAGTCGGGTCGATTGATCTCGGCTACGGGCAAGAAGGCGCGAGCGTTTTCATGGACATCAACTACTCGTTCTAATATGGAAAAAGTCGACACCGCCATTATCGGCTCGGGTGTAGTTGGTCTTGCCATCGCCGCACGTCTTGCCAAAGAAGACCGCACGGTCGTCATCCTGGAACGCCATCCTCGATATGGCGTGGAAACCTCGAGCCGCAACAGCGAAGTCGTGCATGCCGGAATTTACTATCCGGCCAGCAGCCTCAAAAGCAAACTCTGCCACGAAGGCCGCCGCTCCCTCTATGCACTCGCGGAAAACACACCCTCGCTCTTTGTGCGCAAGACCGGAAAATTAATTGTTGCGACGAACGTTCCGGATGCCGAGCGCCTTGCTTCAATCCGGGAAACCGCACTCGCCTCGGGAGCGGAGGGCGTCACTCTCATAGATGGCGAACAGGCACGCAAACGCGTACCGGCTCTCAAAGCCGTCGCGGCACTCTGGTGTCCCGAATCGGGGATCGTTGACTCCGAAGATCTCATGGGCTACTTCCATGCTAAAGCCGAAGCCGGCGGAGCCATGTTCCTTTTCGGAAACGGGGTTTCGGCAGTAAAACGCGCCTCCGAGGGGTACATTCTCACGTTCGGTGACAGCAACGAAAAACTCCAAGCCCGCACGGTCGTCAATGCGGCGGGACTGCACGGAGACACCATCGCGCAAATGGCGGGCTTTGACATCGACAAAGAGCAATACCGCATCCATTGGTGCAAAGGCCTCTATTACCGCGTTCGAAGGGAAATGGACCTTCCCCACCTTATCTATCCGGTGCCGGTAAAACACGGCCTTGGAATCCACCTCACCCTGGACCGCAGAGGCGGCGTACGCCTGGGTCCCGACACAGAATTTGTCGATTCAATCAATTACGAAGTTCCTGAAGAACGCGCTGCGGTATTTCAGGAGGCGGTCGCCCGTTATTGGTCGGGTTCAGAGATCGAGGATTTGATACCGGATACTGCCGGAATTCGTCCGAAACTCAGCGGCCCCGAGGGCGGTTTTCGTGATTTTGTAATAGAAGAAGAGAGTTCCAAGGGGTTCCCGGGTTGGATAAATTGCCTCGGAATCGAATCGCCGGGGCTCACGGCCTCACCGGCAATCGCAGAACGAGTCGCGGGTTTCATAGAATAGCCCCATGGTTCTTAATGATCGGCCCTACACCTTTGATCGTGTTTTTCGACTTGCGGCGACCGGCGCTATTCTTTATGCTGTCGTCCGCCTCATGGCGCATTTGAGCGATGTTCTAATCCCCTTCGTTGTTGCTTTCCTTCTCGCCTACCTGCTAAATCCCATCGTTGCGAAGGTCCAAGAACGGGTTCCAAACCGTGTTACGGCTGTTGCCATCACACTTACCCTCGTCACACTGGTCGTCAGTCTCCTTGCGTTTCTAACGATTCCACTCATGATGGGAGAACTCGCGCACATGGCCACCCTCGCCCGCAAGGTTCTCTCTGATGCCGATCTCGCGGCACGGGCCTCGGCCTCACTGCCCCCGGAAATTTGGGCGGCCATCCGCGACTACGCGGCCCAAGACAATCTCAGGGAACTATTAAAGCAGCGCGATTTCTGGAGCCTCGCCCAAGCGGTGCTCCGCAAGGTTCTGCCCAGCGTCTGGGGACTGGTCGCCGGTACCACCAATATTTTAATTGGACTCACCGGGCTCTCAGTCATCGGCCTTTATATGGTTTTCATGCTTCTAGATTTCCGACGGGTAAAAGACGAAGGAAAAAACCTTCTCCCTCCCTCTTGGCGCGAACCTGTTCTTGAGTTTCTCCAAGAATTCGACATGAGCATGAGCCGCTACTTCCGTGATCAAGCCGTCGTCGCCGGAATCGTCGGGATCCTTTTCGCAATAGGGTTCGGCCTCATCGGCCTGCCAATGGGCATTGCGTTAGGCTTCTTTGTGGGAGCACTCAACATGGTCCCTTACCTCCAAATCGTTGGAACGATCCCCGCCGGGCTTCTCGCCGTCGTAATGGCGCTTGAAAATGGAACCGGAGTATTTTCGGCAGTCGGACTCGTCGTGCTGGTTTTCATCATCGTTCAAGCGATACAGGACGCCTTCATCGTTCCCAAAATAATGGGCGATGTCACAGGGATGTCCCCTGCAATGATTCTTCTTTCGATTTCAGTCTGGGGAAAACTTCTTGGTTTTCTAGGACTTGTCATAGCACTTCCCGCGACCTGCCTTGCCACCGCCTACTATCACAGACTCATCATTCTCGATAAAAAAGAAGCAGATTCGTGAGAACCGGAGTCGACCTAGGGGGGACAAAAATCGAGGCCATCGCAATCAGCGACGATGGCGAGGAACTCGCTCGAATACGGCGGCCCACCCCTCAAGGAGATTACGCAGGCACCCTCCGTTCGGTTGGGGAAATCATTCAAGAAGTCGAAGAAGCAGCTAAGGACAAAGCTCCGCATATCGGCATCGGAACTCCCGGTTCCAATGATCCAGACACGGGCTTGATCCAAAACTCGAATTCAACCTGTCTAATCGGAAAACCTCTTGAGAAAGATCTATCCCCGATTATAGGACGGCCATTTGTAATGGCTAACGACGCAGATTGCTTTGCGATGTCTGAAGCACGCGACGGAGCCGCAAAAGGGTCTCCAATTGTATTTGGTGCGATTCTAGGAACAGGCGTCGGTGGAGGCATTGTCATCAACGGAAAAATCCTCTCCGGACCTGATAATATCGCAGGTGAATGGGGACACAACCCTCTTCCATGGCCCAAAGACGAAGAACGCCCTGGTCCCGAATGTTATTGCGGAAAAAACGGCTGCATCGAACAATTTCTATCGGGCCCGGGACTGGAACGCGATAACGGAGGAGTCCTCAGGCCCGGCGAAATAGCTTCCCAGGCGATCCAAGGGGACACTTCAGCTCAAGACGCGCTCGATCGTTACGCCGATCGCCTTGCCAGGTCCCTGGCGGGAATCATCAACGTTATAGACCCCCATACAATTGTTCTCGGGGGAGGGGTTTCTAATATCAATTTCATCTATGAGCGCGTCCCGCA
>JBFIEP010000029.1:0-13454 GCA_041603335.1 Elusimicrobiota bacterium
CGTTCGTTTGGGCTTGGATATTCGCATAAAAAACGTTTTTAAAACGGCGAATGTTCAAGCGTCGAGCACGAAGCTCGAAAATTTCCCAAACGCAACAAACGCACGGGGTGCCTGGCACTTTGGCAGGACTAAATAATTAGAAGGGAAGGACTTTGCGGACGCTTGTTTCGATCTCAAAGAAGGTCGTGTCGTCTCCCTTCT
Source organism: Elusimicrobiota bacterium (assembly GCA_041603335.1). Taxonomy (GTDB): domain Bacteria; phylum Elusimicrobiota; class Elusimicrobia; order UBA1565; family UBA1565; genus UBA1565. The sequence continues at coordinate 202 of JBFIEP010000029.1, forward strand.
CCATGGTCGAGCACACCTCCGCGCCCTGGACCGACTTAATGAGGTATTGGAAGTAATGACGCAGTTCGGCTTCGGGGGCACGTGAGAAGAAGTGGTAGCGCATCATCGTGTCCCCGTGCTTTTCCGTCATGTCTTTGCGGAAGTCGCGAAGTTGGCGGAGGCCGACCGAGTAGATCTTGCTGTCGGGATGCTGGAACACCTTTCCGGCGTGCGGGCAGGAGTATTTATTCTTTCCCTGTTTCTTAACGAGCTTAAACTTTAGAAGCTCTTTAAGGGCTTTCTCTATCTTCTTCTCATCAAACCCTGTGGCGTCTGCGATCGTTCGCGCGTCCCACGCGCCTTTGTCATGAGAGACGATCGTGAAGGTCCAATAATTCTCCGCGGTTTTACACTGCCATTCGGATTGTTCGCGGCTTAAGTCGAAAGTGTGGGATTGGTTCACGCGGGCCATAGAATCGACGAGCGGCGACTCGGCGCCCTTAAATTTATCGGGGGCCGGGCCGAGCGTTTGAACGATGAGGTTTACGAGTTCATCGGAGTCGGTGGTTGAATTGAGGTAGCCGAGGACGAAGGCGCGTGCTTGTTCGCGGTTAACGAGCAGCCCAAGCGCGACGGCGATCTTTTCGATCAGTTTGCCGCCGGGCATTGTTTTGCCGCTTTCAACGTTTAAATAGTGGCGGTAGGTGCAGCCGAAGAACTTCGTGCCGCCGTTGCGGTTGAAAAACGAGCGCGACGATGTATATCCGGCCGTTTCGCGCGCATCTCTGAGCACATCTGCAAACATCGCCATGGGCTCAATAGTAGCACAAATTATGGACCCCGTCGGCGGGGAAGGCCGACGGGGTCTGGTGCGTCTCGAATCCGGAGTTACGGCTGAGGGGAACCTGCCTTAGGAGGCAGAGAGGCCTGTCCGGATCCGGATTTTTCTTTTAACGATAACGTCTTTAGTTCTTCTTTTGCCGTGCGTTCAAACTCAAGCATGAGTTTTGAAAGCTGTTGATCGGGTTTCTCTTTCGGAGTCATCGAGCGCGTCGCTGCGCCGGCGACGCCGATTACAAGTGCGGCCATGAGCATCTTATCGGTCCATTTATTTTCCTGGCTCATTTGAGTTTCTCAAACTTCTTTTTGTTGAGCGGTTCTTTTTTGCTGGATGGAATCCCGCCGCAGCCGCCGTCTCCGGGGAGTCGCCGCGAGGGAACTCCTTTCGCCGAACCGCCGGCTTTTGGTTTTTGCGTTTTGTGTTGGCGGTTTTCTTCCGAGCCTTCTTCTAACGCTTCATCTTGAGTCTCTAATTCCTTATCCTCAATTGCGTCTTTCCAAGGGGTGCCGTCTTGATCCTGTTTGTTTTCCTCTGCTCCTTCGGATGAATTTGAACCCCCCTTCCCTTTTAGGTTCTCGGCTTGCTTGCTTTTGTGGGTGCAGCCGCCGCCTTCGCTGCCTCCGCCCGCTGCTTCTGCTTTTTTGGCGCGTTGGGCTTCGATCTTCTTGCCAAAGGACTTGGTCTTCTTGCGGATGGAGCTGAGGGATTTTCCTAGATCTCCAATAGAGAAGGTCTCAGCGTGCCCGAACCCGTTTCCCAGTGCCAGGGTGATTGCGAAAACTACAATGATTTTAATGATTTTATTCATTTTGATGCCTCCAACCTGGCGATTTAGCATCGCTGGTTCCAATTTGAGGATAGGCTGAATGGGGGTGGTGGGCCTGTGAGGGAAGGCCTAGTGCTCACTGCGTCTGTTGCTCCAGAACGCACTTTTCATAGTTTGAACCGGATTGGGAACGCTTGATTCCTATAACTTTCTTCCCTTTGGGCCTAGCATGACGGGGGTCCTTGGGCGGTGGCTTGGGAGGGCTGTTTCGGGCATTCTGAAGGTAGAGGTTATGGACTATGACGAAACAGAAATACCTTTTTAACGCAGTTGCGGCAGCATTAATCGCTGTTTTCGCCGCTCCCGTCTATTCAGCTATTAATAGGAAGGATGACGGGCTGAAGGGCAAGTCGGTCGGTATTCCTGTCCAGGTTCTGAAGGATGGGAAGGTTGTGTGGGATATTTGCGTCCCGACTTCCGGCATGAAATGCGATTCCAGCGGCCGTAGTGTCATTGCTAAGAGCGCCGAGCAGGAGGCCTGTGAGGCAAGTCCGGATCTTTGTGATTTGACCAAGCCTTTGGCCGGCCGCATGCACCTAGCGAATCTTGACCCAAAGGGGGGCGAGAGTGAAGTCCCTCGCGTGGCTATCCAGGGGATAGGGTCGCCTCGAATCATCTTTGTGTGCAAAGAAGGAGACGAGGGTTGTGTCCCGGGTCAGCAAATGGGCGGCGACATTTTTGAAGACGAGGATAAGAAGATCGGCTGCAACGCTACCGATGAGAATTGCGTCCCCGGCCAGCAGATGGGTGGGGATGATCATGCGAAAAAGGATAAAAAGAGCGCCTCGAAAAGAAAGAAGTTCAAGGAACGTCTTTCGGAGCTGCAAAAGAAGTTCAGCTGGTAAAGCATCAAAATCCGAGTCATACTAAGGAAACCAGCATGAAGCTTCTTAACGGAAAAATCGAGATCCCCACCTGGGCAGTCCGTCTGTTCGGTGTCGCACTCGCGATCGCGATTTATGTGGGCGCCTACAAGGCGTTGGCTCCTAATGAGCGCTCGGCTGTTCAGCGTGCCATTGCCCACCAGGCCATTAAGAAGATCGTTCCTAATGCCCAGGGAGAGCAGATGCGTGTTAAGCAGGCCGCTCTTATGGGCGGACTCAGTGCGACCGGCGAGCAGATGCGCGTCGGCGAGCAGATGCGCGTCGGCGAGCAAATGCGTGTTGGAGAGCAGTTAAACCCCGGTAATATCGCGAAGGGCCTCTCCGCTCAGGGCGAGCAAATGAGGGTTGGGCCGGGCGGCATTAGTGACGGCCTCGAAGTGCAGGGTGAGCAAATGCGTGTTGGGCCCGCGGGTGATAGTTCTTGCGGCTCGGATGAAGACTGTAGGGTTTTGGAAAACGACACGCGAGCAGGTTCTTGGGGTCCCTCGGTGCCCGGCATAACGCATGTTGCCGAGCGCGATAAGGCGAAATAAGAACGGCAGCCGCCGTTCTTTCCCGCTATAATTCAAGGAATGAAGAAGGAAGATAAAACGCATTTTGCTGTGTTGGCGGGCACCTTCGTGGTGCTTGTCGGTCTCTACATCGTATCCCGTCCTGTGGAAGGCGGGTTTGTTCCGGCGGCTCGGGCGTCGTTTGGGGATGTGGCCCTCCCTTCCGTAAGCATGCCCGAAAAAAAGGTTTCGCTTAAGTCATGTCCTACCGAGAAATGTTTGAGCATCTACATGGCGCCTTGGTGCGGGGTTTGCCGCGCGTCGACCGATCTTGTTAAGGAGCTGCAGCCCTGGCTTGCTGAGCGCGGAGTAGCATCCCGTGTGATTATCGGGAAGGACCGTCCAGATGAGATCGAAAAATACGCTAGGGTTTTTGGGCCCGATACTCTCGTCGATATGGATGGAACGGTTCCGATTAAGGGGGGCGTCCCCCAGTTTCTTGTTTCCGATGGGCAGGGAAATATCCTGAAGGCGCAACCCGGCGTCCTGCGGATTGTGCGGCCGCCTATCCCGGAGGCAGAGCTTGAGGCCCTTTCCAAGGCGTTGGGTCTGTTTTAGTTAGTTGCTAACGACGCGAGAGGCATCGGCCCCCGCTTTTGGCAATTCTACCTTGACCGTGGTTCCTTCCCCTTCGGTGCTTTCCACCCCGATGACGCCGCCGTGGGCTTCCACGATTCTTTTTGTGATGGAAAGACCCAGCCCCAGTCCCCCGACCTCTCGCGTCAGGTAATCCGCCGCCTGGTAGAACGATTCGAAAATCCTTCCTAGTTTATCGGGGGGAATGCCCATCCCGCGGTCTACCACCTTTACGCTGATCCAGTCCCCGCGAACGGCGGCCTCGATGTTTACCGAGCCGCTTTCCCTGTTGAAGTTGATTGCGTTTTGAACGAGCTGTCCAAACGCCCGCTCAAGCAGCAGTGCGTCTCCTGAAACGGTAAGTCCCGGCGGAGCCTTTAATTCAAGGGGGAGGTCTTTTGCATTGGCTAGGCGCAATTGTTTCTGGACGACGCCGTCTAGAAGCGCACCTAAATCAAAGGGGCGCTTCACAAATTCAAGTCCGGGTTTTTGCAGGTCGACAAAGGCGAGTAAATCGTTGATGGTCCGGTGAAGACCTTCGACGCCCTCGCGGGCACGGTCAAGATTGCGGTTGTAGTCGAGATCGCCTTTTTGGCGAACTTGTTCTTCAATTAGACCGAGGGCCATCGAGACATAGGTTAGCGGGGTGTTGAGCTCATGGCTCACCCGGGATAGAAACGCGTCTTTGAGTTTTTCCGTTTCCTGAAGCTCTTCATAGGCGGCCTTTAATTCTTCGCGGAGTCGATTGGCGACATCGAGCTCCTTGCGGGCCTTGCCCGCCGCGGTGCAGCGTTCAAGAACGGATCCAAGGTAGTCTTCGTTAAAAGGTTTGATGATGTAATCGCTAGCACCCTCTCTTAATATTTCTATCGCGGTGCCGAGCGTCGGAGTTGCTGTCATTAAGATACAGTCGGTTTCCGGACTGCGGTTCTTAATGCCGTAGATCGTGTCTTCACCGTCCTCTTCTTCCGGGAATTTAAGATCAACGAGAGCGAAAACAAAGAAGGACTCCTTGTCGATAAGGTCGAGCGCCTGCTTGCGCGAATACGCGACAACGGATTCATACCCCAGGCGGCTGAGTGACAACTGGCAAACTTGCGCCCAGCCTTCATCATCGTCGGCTATGAGTACGCGGCCCTTGGGTTCTTGGTCTTTCATCATTAAAACGGGAGCAGCTTCCTGACTCGAGCTTGAAGTAAAAACAACGCGGTCCCCTCTCCCTTTTGAGTGACAGAGTGTGCGCCCGCTGATTCGATCGCGTCGCTTAATCCGCGCATTGCGAGTCGGACCGCTCCCTCCTCGGCACGCATGAGTATGCCGCCGTTAAAGAGTTCGGCTCCCTGCCGTTTCTCTATCGCATTTTCCAGCGCCCAGAGTTTCGCCCGGTCAATATCAAAACCTTTGTAGGTTCGGGGGAAGACGTAAAACTTATCGGAAAGAGGACTTGAGTAGCGTCCCTTGGCGGTCTTGCGCACGAGCTTGTGTTTAATCAGTCGTGTAAGCCCCGCCTTGATCTTGGCTTTCGGCTCCTTGATGGTATCAATAAGATCTTCTTCGCTGAGCGTTCCGTGTTCATTGACCAGGCATTCAAAGGACCAGTAGGTCGCAGCGTCTCTTAATATGGCTTTAAATTGTGCGGGCGTCACGTGATAGGCCTTCTCGGTCATGAGCCGTTTTGTGGCCTGTTTCCCAGGGTCTTCTTCCTTTACGTGTTGGCAAAGGAGGGGCGCGATAAGAGCCTGGTAGGTTTCTTCTTTTCCGAAGGAGTCGCGGAGATAATCCGTGATGAATTTCCGGTACAAGGCTTCGGTGGGCGGAATGCGTAAAAGACTGAGGATGGCGGGAAGCCAATCGGGTCTTGGCAGACTGTCTCCCCGTTCAATCTTAAGGTAATACGCGAAGGTAAACGGAAACGCGTGGCGCCCTCCGTTGCGGTGGTAAAACGCATAGGGGGTCGCGAATCCGGACTCGGAACGGATGCGCGCGAGTGATTTTGAGAATAGGCCCATGGTTACTAGGAGTTTACCAGTAGGACTGATTTTCCTCAACCATTTGAGATAGACCCTTTTTTATCCTTATTTTTCCAATAAGTCTCATGTTTCAAAATTCGGGAGCTGATACGATAAAGTCGCGCTTAAACGAGTGCAGGAGAAATTATGAATACAGTGCTTGGACTTACAATGGCTTTATCGCTCGCTTCCGGCAGTGTTTCGGATCATAAAATGGACCGGGAGAGCCGTTGCCCTGCAGTGGCGGCTTCCGGGGAATGGTTCGAACATCAAGGTCCGGTTCCTGAGGGTCATCTGTCGCGGCCTGTCGGGCAGGTTACGCCTATGCTGGTGACCGCACATTTGCATTCCTCCTGGATTGGGATGGTTTGGCGATCGAATCAAGCCATTGACGCGAAAAACGATCCGAATTGTTTTCTCACGGGATCGGCAGCGTATTACTACATGGGGCCTGAAGAAGATCCCCAGATCGACATCATGAAAACCGTCGCCCAAGGGGAAGAGCGTTTAATCGGTACACGGTTAATCGAATATCGCTGGGTTGACGCTAAGGAGGGCCGCCGCAATCGTTGGTTTAACAAAGCTCTCGCAGAGAAGATCGGTTGGTTCGTGGATGGCCGCGGAACACCAATGCCGGAAACCCGGCCGATTGCTTTGCCGCAAGCTGGAAACACGTTGTATTAAAGGAGAGCTATGAAAAAAACGATTATGGTAATGACGGCAGCATTGTTCGCGGGAACCTCGGTTCACGCGTCTAAGTGGGGACAGCAGATGAACGGAGTATTGGCGACGCTGCGTTCGGGGGGCTTTAAGGTGATGAATAAGATTCACCACAAGCCGACGGAGGATCACACGCCGCTGTGGATGCAGTTAAATGAGGAAAATCGGCATCGCGCCGAATCGGTGATGCCGGGAGTGTTTATGATCATCATCGAACAGATGACGCCGGCGGGACCGCAGCCGATGGGCTCGGGTTCCGGATTTGCCATTGAGCCGGGCTTACTGGTGACTAATGCTCATGTCGTTGCTCCTGCCGGTATCGGTGGAGGGGTGTTGGTGCGTGATAGTATGAAGGGAAGCGGGCCGGCAAATGTTTTGGCGATCGACCGAAAGCACGATATCGCGCTCGTCTCGATAGACCCTGCCGCGACGCCTCATATCTTGAAGTTTTCTCCGGAGCTTCCTAAGCGCGGTGATTGGGTATTTGCTATCGGCGCGCCTTTTGGAGTGAAGGACACTTATACTGCGGGACAGGTTAGTCGGACGACCGTCGAGGCTCATCCGGGATTTCCCCAAGGCTTGATCCAAACGGACGCGGCGATTAATCCCGGTAATTCCGGAGGTCCTCTCATTGATGGGATGGGAAATGTCGTTGGGATGAATACGCAAATTGCGGCTCCGGCAAGACAAAACTCAGGAATCGGTTTTGCGGTACGTGCCGCAACCATTCAGGCGATGATAGCCGAGTACAAGAGTTCCAAGCTCGCTTCGGCGAACTAAATTCTATACTGCCTGCATGGAACGCAGGCGGATCGGCACGTCGGATATCGAAGTCTCGGTGCTGTCGCTCGGAACGATGAATTTCGGGTACGACTGGCACGGGATCGGCGCGATCGAGGAATCGGTCGCGCGCGATCTTGTGGATAGGGCTCTAGAGACCGGCGTTAATTATATTGATACCGCCGATATCTACGGCTACGGCGCCGCCGAAACGCTGCTCGGTAAAATCATTAAAGGCCGGCGGGATAAATTTGTGATTGCGTCGAAGGTGTGCGGCCGGATGGATCCCAAGGATCCTTCTACCGGCGGGCTCTCCAAGAAGCATATCGCCGAAGGACTCGACGCCACGCTCAAACGTCTTGGGACCGACTATCTCGATCTTTACATGCCCCATGCTCCCGACAGTGCCGTCGAATTGGAAGAATCCCTGGAGGCCTTTGACCGCGCGGTTTCCGCGGGCAAGGTGCGGGTCATCGGGTGCTCGAATTTTGACCCCGGCTATATGAAGCGATCCTTGGCGTGGGCTGCGGAAAATAAAAAACCGCCGTTCGAGTTTAATCAGGTCCAGGTCAGTCTTGCCGCCCCGTGGGCTTTGAGTGAACATAAAACCTGCCTCTTGGCGTGGAGTCCCTTGGCGGGAGGGGCGTTGACGGGGAAATACGCCGACGCGAAAAAGCCGCGCCCCGAGGGCCGCCGTCGGGACCCCAAGGACGCGTTCCCGCCTGTTTCCGAGGCCCGCTTGGCGCCGATTTTAGTCTTGATGAACAAAATTGCCGAGCTCGAAGGCCTGACGATGGCTCAGGTCGCAATCGGTTGGCTGCTGGGAAAGCAAGAAATTTCCAGTGTTATTTTGGGTGCCCGCACGCGCGGGCAGCTTGATGAAACCCTCGCTTCAAGGCCGCTGGGTCCGGTCTCTATGAAACTGCTCGATAAGGCGGTTGAAGTGGTGGAAAAGGGTTGAAAATCCAGTTATAACCTAATTAATCCCAAGTTTGGGGTTATCTATGGCTCTCCATCTCCCGATAAACGCGGAGTGCAATATCCAATGCACATTCTGTTCCTCAGCCGGCCGGAACGGCGACTTCTCTATAGCCAAATTAAAGGCCGATATAGACGCAGACACTATTGGGCATATCCAAATTTCGGGAGGAGACCCCCTCCTCAGAGAGCCTGCCGATCTCCTGGAGATTGTGACCCACTGCAGGAAAAAGGAAAAAATCATCGAATTCCAGACCAATGCAGTCCTGGCGACGCGTTATAACGAAAAAGTCTTCGGGCTTATCGCGAAGCTTGTGGATTATTTTAATGTGAACTTCTCGGCCCACACTCCGGAACTCGATGAAGCCGTCACCCAGGTCCCCGGCGGTTTTGATTGGCGTGTTAAGGGAATTCACCGCATGACCGAACTCGGCGCCCGGGTGCGCCTTACCTATATCGTTCATAATACGAATGTAAAGCAGGCGCCGGATTTTGTCGACTTCGTCGCGAAGGAATTTCCCGATGTGGAATGGATTCAATTTTCCTACGTGAAGGGGATGGGCAGAGCCAAGGGCTCACTCAATGTGATTCCAAAATTCGAAGACGCCGCCGAGCCGCTCAACGCGGCGATGAAGAAGTGCACCGACTATGGAATTAAGTTTGATGTCGACCATATCCCGGTTTGTTTTGTCCGTGAGTATAAGGACCACCATGCCGACTATCAGAAAATGCAGGAAGAGCAGAAGGGAGTGCACCTAACGGAAAAACAAAAAACCGGAGATTGCGACGGCTGCGACCTTTCATCCTGGTGTCCGGGTCCGCGCCGCGACTATGTTGAGCTGCATGGGGCGCTTCGCTCGTGACGACAACCACCGCTTTCGATGTCCAGTCCCTGCGTCAGGAATATCCGTCGCTCAATAACAAGGTCAACGGGAAAAGCCTCGTTTACCTCGACAGCGCCTGCACCGCGCTTAAGCCAAAGGTGGTCGCGGATCGCCTTCACGATTTTTATCTCAATTGGGGAGGCTGTGGAGGAAAGCGGTCTACCCATTTGCTGTCCCAACAGATTGAGGAATGGTTCCAGGAAGCGCGCAAAGAGACCGCACATTTTCTTAACGCGGAAAAAGCCGATGAAATCGTATTCACCGGAGGCACCACCGACGGCATCAATCTTGTCGCGCGCGGTTTTCCCTATACCGACGGGCGCAATGAGGTCATTGTCACCGATCTCGAGCATAACTCGGTTGTGCTCCCTTTTAAACAGGCCGAAGCCGAAGGAAGAATCAAGCTGCGCTTTTGTCCCGTTAACGGCGCCGGCCCCGATCTCAATGCGCTCGAGTCAATCGTATCGAAAAAAACCGCGCTCATCGCCATGACGCGTTCTTCCAATGTGCTGGGCGGGAGTTTCCCCGTGAACCCTGTCGCCAAAATGGCGCGTTCCAACGGGGCAAAGCTTTTGCTCGATGACGCCCAGTATCTCTCGTCTCACCGCGAGGATGTTCAGGCGTCCAATGCCGACTTTGTGGCGTTTTCCTCGCATAAGCTCGGCGGGCCGTTTGGCGTTGGGGTGCTTTACGGCAAAGAACATCTCCTCAACGGCCTCGGCCATTACCGTGTCGGCGGCGGGACCGTGAAGGATTACGACGTCGGAGAGGACCGGGATGACGTAAACCCGATATACCTCGATGCCCCGATGCGCTTTGAGGCCGGCGTGCAGAACTTCGCCGGCGCGGCGGCCTTTGGCGATGCTCTTAAATTTCTGCAGGCGCTTGATGCCGGGGCCGTGCGCGCCCACGTTTCCGACCTCGTCGCTTATGCCGTCGGAAAGCTCCAGGCCTTTGATGAGATTGAAATCCTCGGTGATCCCGAAACGCTTAAGGAAGGAAGCCTTGTCTCGTTTTATCCGAAGCATAAGGATTTCTCGGCGAAGGACTTCAATCTCTATCTCAATCACGAGCTTAAGGACAGATTTGTCGCCATCCGCATCGGGGATCACTGCGCCCATGTGCTCCACAAGCGGATGAAAATCAAGGAAACGCTTCGCCTTTCGTTTTTTGCCTACAACACAAAAGAGGAAATCGATGTAGTCATAGCCGCTCTTGAAAGCTATATTCACGAGGCATGCCGTTGAAGAACGAAGAAGGACAGGAAAAAGAAGTCGACATCGATTGCGACTCGGGCGAATGCCTGCAGCCCGGCGACATCGTTTCGAAAGCCGCCGAGGCTAAAAAGCGCGAGGAAGAACGTGCCGGCGAGGCCGAGCGTGTCGACCGCGCGGCGTTTGAAGAGCCGAAGTGCTTCGACATCCTGCTTAACTATGCCTGTCAGGCGAAGTGTCAGTTTTGCTCCCAGGATTTCGCGTGGCGGGAAGAAAAAAATCTCATGCCCTTTCGCGCCGCCTGCGAGAAGGTTTATTTGGCGTACCAGCAGGGTTACCGACGTCTAGGATTTACCGGCGGCGAACCGACGCTGAGAAAGGATCTCCCCAAGCTTATCGCCTTCGCCAAGAAGATCGGATTTTCGTATATCCGGATTCAAACCAACGGGATCCGGACCGCTGATTTCGCCTACACCAAGGAACTCGTCGACGCGGGGCTGACCTTCGTGAAGTTCTCCATCCACGGCCACGACCACGCGACGCACGATAAATTGACGATGATCCCCGGAAGTTTCCAGGCGAACCTCGATTCGATTGAACACCTCAAAAAGCTCAACGTCGGGATGGGTGTCAACATCGTGCTCAACAAGGTGAACTACAACCACTTGGAAGAGTTCTACGATCTGTTCCTCATGAAGCTGCACCTCTCGAATTTTGTGATCATCGCTCCCCTTTATGAGGGGAACATGCATAACTATGTTAAGGAGATGGGCGTTCGTCTTAGTGCGATCGCCCCGCATGTGCGAAAGGCATTCGCGAAGTTCACCGCGATTGATTTCCCCAAGCCTCCGCTGCTTCTCCATTTTGTCCCGTGCATGCTTCCGGGGTATGAACAGCAGATGCTCGGCTGGTCCTCGTTTAATACAACGGTCGTGAGTCCTAAGGGGCAATTGCGCGATCTCGACGAGACGGTCATGGAGCACACCATTAAATCCGCGGAATGCAGCAAGTGCGTCTACAATGACCGCTGCATCGGGTTTGATAAGAGCTACTCCCATATTTTCGGTACCGAAGAGATCGCACCGCTGAGCGAGTCGCCGAAGCGCTACGATGCGGATAAACCCTTTGTCGATCCGAGAACCCGCACCGTGCTTACCGATAACGAGCAATGTGCGATCACCGTCCTGCGCGAAGAGAGCGGCGTCTCTACCGACGAGTTTCTTGAACTCGCCGATAAGTATCCGATCTGCAAGGACTGTAAGGACGAGAACGCGGTGATCAACGCGGCGGAGACGTTGATTAAGATGGAGCGTGTGGAACGTGAATTTAAGAAGGGAAAGTATTTTTGGTCTCTTGTGAAAGAGAACGACACTTTAGAAGGGGAACCTGCGGAGGCTGCTCAGAATGGCTGAAGAAAAATGCGGTGAGGGGTGTTCGCATGAGCATAAGGAGGAGATGCCGACGAATCTCCCTGAGGATAAGAATCGTCCGAAGCCGCAGAAGGTTAAGCCTTATATTGAGACGGTGAAGCCGGGGAAGTATGCGTGGTGCGCTTGCGGGCAGTCTAAAAAAGACCCGTATTGCGACGGGACGCATAAATCGGTGGAAGGGAATTTTGAGCCGATTATTGAAGTGGTTGAGAAGGAGAGGAAGGTTGCTTGGTGTGGGTGTAAGTTTGCGGCTTCAAAGCCGTTTTGCAATGGGTCGCATGCGAAGTATCAGATGAAGGGCGACCATTTTGAGAGTGTGAGTACGTGGCGTGCGAAGGGGTGTCATTCTTCTAAGTGATTTTTTCTACTGCCCCCGTCTAATCGCCCGCAGCGCCGCGTCAGCGACGGCTGCTTCGCGCAAATCATCGACCCCGGCCCGCGCCGCCCGCAATTGAGAAAGAGACCCCTTCGCCGCCCCGCCAAACTGCCCAACAACATTCCAAAGACTCATCCGGTCCACCGTCCCGCGCACCCGAAGAAACGCAATAATTATTTCCAACGCCTTCTCGTCGCGCAACTCCGCCAATCGCCGTCCGGCACGGTCGCGCAGCGCCGTATCGGTTCCTTGAAGCGCATTCCTTAAATTGCGAAGGGTGTCTTCATGAACGAAGGGCGCTAGCGCCAAGCCTTCAATAAAAGCACTCCGTACTTTTTCGGAGCGCTCAAACGGCAGCCGCCGGTTGAAAATCGATTCCGTCGTAGAGCGCCCGCGAAAACTCTTAGACATAATCGAAACGCACCGCAGCCGGATATCAGCACGGGTGTCTTCAATGTTTTCCATGAGGGCCCGGTAGAGCCGTTCATTATCTTCCAGGACAACCGTCAGCTGTTTGTTAAACGCCGATTTATGCGTGAGGCTGGAAGCGTCCGATAAAATCTCAAGGCCGCTTAATGCGAAGAGACGAACGTCGGCATCATCATCTTCAGCGGCTTGAACGAGCGGAGGCAGCATCTCATTGGTGAGGGGGGTTCTCGACCCGTGGAGGGCGTTGGTGAAGGAGCGCGTCGCGTCGCGGCGGCTCTGGACATTTCCCCCGGTAAGAATCGCGGAGAGACTCGCCGACTCCGGGGAGGCGGTATTCGTTGAATCCCCCGGAATCTGGTCAAGGGGGACGCACGCGGAAAAGAGAAGGGCCAGGAATAGAAGCCTCACCCCGAGATGGTACGAAAGACTCAGCCGGGCGTGTCGATGATTTTTCGAAGGTAGGTGTTTTTAAAGCTTTCGTTTTCTTTGAGTTCGTCGGCCAATTCCACGAGACCGCGCAGGAAGATCCCCGACACGCGGTGAAGGTTGGCGACCGCATCATCGGGTTCTTTGCCCAGCAGCCCCATCGCCGTGCAGTAAAGCCGCGGGCACACGTACTGCCAGTTGTGTTCCGCATTGAGTCCAAGGAGTTTGATTTCCGATTCGACCATGACCGCTTCCCGCGCGGCCCAGTCCACGCCGTTTCCGTCGGAAGCGCGGTTGACCGAGCGCGCTGAGCGAATATCTTTGTAGGGAAGCAGCAGCGCGCCCTCGCA
>JBFIEP010000030.1:0-13123 GCA_041603335.1 Elusimicrobiota bacterium
GGCGATCCTCTCCGATCAGGAGCGTGCCCATCCTCTTGAGGGGATCGAATCGGTTGCCAGTATCGAGGATATGCTCGTTGTGCGTAAAGCCGTCGGGGGGGTGCGGATTTCAGAGGAGCTTAAGCGCTATATCACCGATCTTGTGCGGGAAACCCGAGAGACGGCAGGAGTCCAGCTGGGCGCCAGTCCCCGGGCCTCTCTCGCGTTAATGCATGCATCCCGTGCGATGGCGTTGCTGGACCATTCCGAGTTTGCGACTCCGGATCATGTTCGTGAATGTGCCGTTCCGATTATAGCGCATCGTCTCTCCATCGATCCGCAAGCGAAGTTTTCGGGTTTAACGTCCGAAGCTGTTGTTGAGGACATCCTTTCTAAGACCACCGTGCCCGCCTGAGGATACGGTGGAGAGGTTTCGGTATCAATCGATTCGTATCGGGACAGCCGCTTTTAAGCGTCTGACTCTAAGATTGACGCCTGCGGGTTGGCTGCTCCTCGGTGCTTGGTCCATTTCTGCGGCCATGGCGATTGATCCGACGCAAAGTACCGCCTATCAGGCGTTCGGGCTTCTGACCGGCTTGTGGATTTTTTCTATCGGCTCTCTTTTCTTTTTCCGGCCGAAACTGCGTGTGTCGCGGAGCTTGCCCCGTTATGGAACTGTGGGGGACCAGTTCCGTTATCGTTGGGATGTCGTTAATGAAGGGCATGCGCCGTCCGAGGGCGTTACCTTAACCGATTCGGTTCAACGCAGCGTTCCGAGTTACGAATCCTTTCGTTCTTCATTGGGGCGATTCGACGAATCCCGTACCTTTGTCGAGCGTTGGTCGGGTTACGGGCGGTGGCGTGCGCTTATGCGGCGGATCGAAATATCGTTTGAATCCGCGGAAATACCAACCGCTGCTCCCGGAGCCAAGGTCGAAGCGGTAGGGAAAATAACCCCCGCGTGCCGCGGCCGTTTGGATCTTAGGGGTGGGTACGCTGCGCGTTTGGATCCCTTCGGTTTGATTCGCTCCTTTTCATTTATCCCTGCTCCCGATCATGCCCTCGTCCTGCCTAAGCGTTACCCCGTTGGAAAACTCGCCCTCCCTGGAAATGCCCGGTTTCAACCCGGAGGTGTCGCGTTAGCATCTCGAATCGGGGAGTCTCCGGAATTTGCAGGACTTCGCGACTATCGTCCCGGTGATCCATTGCGCCGTATCGATTGGAAAGGCTGGGCCAAGGCCGGCCGTCCGATTGTCCGTGAATATCATGACGAACAATTTGTCCGGCATGCCCTTGTTTTGGATACCTTTGCTCCGCCGGAGCGGGATGCTGTTTTTGAGGAGGCGGTTTCCGTCGCGGCCTCTTTCGCTGAATCCTTGCTTACGCAGGAATCCCTGCTCGATCTTCTTTTCGTCGTTGACCAAGCTTATTGCGTGACGGCAGGGCGTGGATTAGGAACGGCTTCCCGTCTCCTTGAAGTTCTCGCGGGAGTAAAACGTTGTGAGAATCGCGGCTTTGCCGCCCTCGAAACCAGCGTCGCGCGCCGTCGGGAGACGTTGACCGGATGTGTGCTAGTTTTGACCGCGTATGACGCGCCCCGACGAACATTGGTTGAATCACTCGAAGCGGTCGGTGTCCCGACGCGTGCGTATGTTGTTTGCGAACCCGGGGAAGGAGACGCGAAAGCATGGGGCCCTTCGGTCCGGCGATTAGAGGTTGGAAAAATCGCTGAAGGATTAGCCGGATTATGAGCGCAACGGCGCTCCCGACGGGAGCACTCGGTGCTGCGGCCCTTTTTTGGGGTGTTCAGGCCGGGTTGTTGATTTGGGCGGTGCCTGTTGCTCTTTGCTTGGAAGCTCCCCGATGGATTTCAACGCGTTGGGCGTTTGAGCGGGAAGATTTTAATCGCATCTCCGATCTCTGCGCGGCGCTTTTCGGCATCATGGCCGTTTTTATCTACGCGACGCGGGAATCGCCCGAAGCCATCCTAACGATTTTTCGGCTCGGACCTTTAACGCTTCTTCCGCTTGTCCTCGGTCAAATGTTTAGTGAGCGCGGACGTGTCGATTTGAGCGCGTTTTTTCTCGCACTTCGGCGCCAAGCGGTGAACGAGGGAATTAAATTTGATGTTGACCTCGGGTATCCGTTTTTAGCGTCGCTGCTGTTGGGGGCTGCTGCGGGAAATATGCGGGGTCCCGGATTTTATATCGGCTGCGCAGCAATCGTTGGAGTCGCCTTGTGGAGTGTGCGTCCGGCGAGGGTCCGGGCAATTCATTGGGCCGCTTTGTGGCTTGCGGCGTCTCTTTTGGGCGCGGGGGTTGTCGGGGCGATTCAGGTCGGGCGGGTTTATGTCTACCGCAAAATACTCGATTCCTACCTTGCAAGAATCGGACCGCGCGTCGATCCCTCAAGGGCGCATACGGCGATCGGCAGGGTAGGGAAACTGCAGCAATCGAATTCCGTGTTCCTGCGCGTGCGTCCCGCCGATAAAGGAGGAAGGGTCCCGCCGCTTTTGCAGGATGCTTCCTATGATGTTTACAAGCATGAGAAATGGTTTGCGCGGGCTGCGAACTTTAAACCCGTCCTTGCGTCGGAACCGATTGGAACTTGGAATGTGGGGTCAAGCCGGCCGGAAAAAGCCGCGATTATTGTAAGTAAGACGATGCCTAAAGGGACCGGACTTTTGTCGATTCCTTATGGAACGCATTTTATCGGAGGACTCCCCGCGGAATCCCTGGAGCGAAGCCGTTTCGGCGTTCTGCGCGTGAATGGAGGGCCGGGATTTTCGGAATATCGTGCCGCATATCATCCGCAAGAATCCACGGAAGGGGAGCCCGCCGCGAGCGATTTGGATTTGCCGAAGGGTTTGGAAGCCGAGGGAATTCGACGGGTAGCGCGGGAATGGGGTTTGAATGAATTGGCGCCCCGTCAATCCGTTTCCAAAATGATCGCCCGGTTTGGTAAGGATTTCGATTATTCCATTTACCGTGAGGAAGAGGCGGGCGAACAGCCTCTCGTTGAATTTCTCACCACACGCCGGCGAGGGCATTGTGAGTATTTCGCGGCGGCTTCTGTTTTACTGTTGAGAGCCCGGGGTATTCCGGCCCGCTATGCAACGGGTTTTGCGGTTCGGGAACGCGACCGTTATGAAGAAGGTTTCGTCGTTCGGGGCAGGCACGCGCATGCCTGGGCCCGGGCGTATGTTGAAGGGAAATGGATGACCGTCGATGCGACCCCGGCATCGTGGTGGCCGATAGAAAACTCCCGGCGTTCCCGATTCCGTTCATTAATGGATGTTGTCGATTGGATCCGGTATCGCTGGTCCGCGTGGCGCTGGCGACCCGTTGAGGAGAAGGATGGAGTCGCTTGGTGGGTTTGGGTCCTCGCGGCGATTGCCGGTTTTGTTGTGTGGCGCAACTTCCGCGACTGGCGTCCCAAAACAACCAAGCCGTTAGCCGCTGCGGAATCTGAAATCCGCAAGGGTCTTGATTCAGAACTTTTTGCGCTGGAAGCGGCGCGTGCCGAGCATGGGAAGGGACGGCGTCCCGGAGAGAGCCTGCGCCGTTGGTGTGATCGAGCGGCGGTCGATGAGCCCGCGCATGCCGCTTTGTGGCGGCGGGTCGGGCGTCTGCACGAGCGGCATCGTTTTGACCCAAGCGGCCTCGCGGATGCAGAGCGTGAGGAACTGGGAGCGGGTGCGGCGAGACTGTTGCGGGAGGATCGGATATCATGAGCTCTCGAACTTCCTACTGGCTCTCGGCGTTAGGATTAATTTCTGTTATCGCTTTTTTGTTTTTTAACTTGGAGTGGTTTCCCGGACTGCATGGCGACGAGGCTTGGGTCGGTCTCTATGCCGCTCGCGTTAAAGCATCGGGGTTGTATACGCCTCATCTCATGAACACCTATACCGGTGCGATGTTCGGTTGGACGGTTTATTACTTAATTGAGATATTTGGTTCGAGCGTTTTTACCCTCCGCCTGATGGGTGCGGTCTTAAATTCCATCGCCGCAATGGGTTTTGTTGTTTGGGCGGGAAGACGGTTTGGCCCCCGCGGGGCGTTGGCGATGGCGGGTTTGCTTGCTTCGTCGGGGATGTTTCTTGTTTTTGGACGTGTTGCATGGGAGGTGTGCGTATTTCAGAACCTGCTGATCCTCGCTATCTTGTGGAGCTGCCGGCCGTTTGTCGAGGAGGGGAGGTTTCCGGTTTTGCGGCTTCTCGTGTTTTTCTCGGCGATTGAGTTTGGAATTCTCAATCACTTTATTTTTCTATCGGTCCCGCTTTCCTTAGGTGTTTATTCCGCCGCTGCGGGGACGCTGTTGAAAGACCGTCGGGCGGCACGCCTGCGGCCTTTGTTTTTCCTCTCGCTGCTGATGGGGGTCGTTTGTTACTGCAAGCAATTTGTGACGCCCGAAATTTTCGTCGCCTATCGCCCCTTGTTCCTCGGGATATTCTTCGCGATGCCGTTTCTATTCACCGCGCTGTTTCAATGGCTCCAGCCGAGATTTCCCAGGCTTGATTTCTTGGACGCTTTATGGCCCCGCCGGGCGATGTTGTTTGTTGTTGTCGCCGGGATGCTCTCTTTCTGTGTGTGGCATTTAGCGCCGATGATCCAAATTATTTCGGGTGTCGCGCTTATGCGCCGTGTTGTCTCATTGGATCCAGTCTGGCCGGTCCGCTGGCTGCTGTACGGTTGGGGGCTGGGGTGGTTCGCGTTGTACTTTTTCCGTGTCGGAAAAATCATCCGCTCTCCTTCAAGGGCGGTCGAAGGGGCGTATGCCCAATTTGTGCTCCTATGGGTCGGTGCGTACCTGGCTGTCTTTATCCTCATGCGTCACACAAGTTCTATTCGATACTACATCCTCATGCACGCGTTGGTCCTTGCCGCGTTTACGGTTTCCGCGGCGAAGAGCCGGTTTTTCTCCGTCGGTAGAAATGCCGTTCTTACGGGGCTTGTGGTCGCTGGATTGAACGGATTTTATTGGAATGAACTCGTTACGACTCCCATTCGCCGGCCGTTAAAGTTCCGGGTTGGGTTTCGAAGGGAAAAGTCGATCGACTTCATTGACAAGCGGGCCTTGTTTGAACGGATAGATCGAGAGCGTGTTTGCAGGTTTGATGACAGTAAGCAGGATTTCCTGTACATACCGGCCTATTTCTACCGCAACGGCCATCCCGTCGATTGTGATCCCGCGAAGAGTATCGCACTCACATTTTGTTGGGAGTGCGAACGCCCCCCTTTCTATTCGTACGTGTCTGTTGAAAAAAATTAGCCGAGCAGATCGTTTAGTTGTGCCTCATCGATTTTTTCGGCTTCATCGACGAGCAGAACGGGGATGCCGTTGCGGATCGGGTAGGCGAGTCCCGATTCGCGGCAGACGAGGAGATTCTTTTCCGGAAGATGGATAAGCGGCTTCTTGCTGTCGGGGCAAACCAGAATCTTCAGCAACGCGGGATCAAGCGCCATCACCAATAGCCTCCGCTAGTTTGTCCGCAGTCACGGTGGATTCTGTGCCTGTATCAAATTGCTTGATTTTGAAGGTGTTCGCCGCGAGCTCATCATCACCAAAGATGATGGCCGCGCGCGCATCCCGTTTTGAGGCGCGCTTCATGCGCTTCCCGGCGTTTCCGCCAAAGCCAAGTTCAATCGAAATGCCCGCATCCCGCAGGGAACGCGCGAGTGCGTGAGCTCTCTTTTCCGCTTCAGGTCCAATCGGAACGACGGCAACCGGCCGCGGCGGCTTTTTCCCCTCTTCGAGTAGAAGCACGAGGCGTTCTATTCCGGCGGCAAATCCCACGGCCGGAGTTTTTTGTCCGCCCATCTGTTCGATGAGTCCGTCGTAGCGGCCGCCTCCGAGGACTGCGTTCTGTGCTCCGAGAAGGTCCGTGGTGAATTCAAAAGCGGTGTGGCAATAGTAGTCGAGACCGCGAACAATGCGGGGATTTACGGCAAACGCGATGCCGGAAGCGGTGAGCCCTTCCTGAACGGTTTCAAAAAAGCGTTTCGCGTCGTCGGAGTAGTATTCCTGAAGCGCCGGTGCGCCCGCGACAACCTTCTTGTCTCCCGGATCTTTTGAATCGAGGATGCGCAGCGGATTTTTCTCAAGGCGGATGTTACTCTCCTCGGAGAGGTCCGCCTTGAATCCGTTGAAGTATTCAACGAGGGCTCCGCGGTAGCTTTCGCGGCTTTCGCCGTCTCCAAGCGAGTTGATTTCAAGCGTCGTTTTCTTGGTTAGACCGAGTTCATCGAGTATATGCGCACCCACGGTGATTGCTTCGATGTCGGCACCGGGCTCACCCGCTCCAATAATCTCAAGGTTGATTTGGTGAAACTGGCGGTAGCGCCCTTTCTGGGGGCGCTCGTATCGAAAGAGGGGTCCGTGGGAGAAGAATTTTACCGGCGTGCGCTGCGTCAGGCCGTTGGAGATAAAGGCCCGGGCGACTCCCGCTGTGAATTCGGGACGGAGGGTGAGGCTTTCTCCGCCGCGGTCATCGAATGTGTACATTTCCTTGGTGACGATATCGGAGGCATCACCCAAGGTCCTTTTAAAAACCTCGGTAAATTCAAGAATCGGGGTCGCGAGTGGTTCAAAACCGTACAAGGCGCTCACGCGCCGGGTCGCATCGAGGACGCGTTCAAATCCCCGGATTTCCTGGTCCAGAATGTCGCGTGTCCCGCGGACCGGCCTAAGGTCGTTTCCCATGATTCCTCTAATATACCATTTGGGGACTTTCGGGAATCCTGGTCTTCTGCTACACTCGCCTAATTAGGGGGAAACCGTGCGAGAACGAATTACCAGCGATTTTATTAAGCAAATTCCAAAATCAGATCTTCATCTTCATCTGGATGGCTCCTTGCGGCTTAGGACGCTCATTGAGCTGGCGAAGCAGGAGAAGGTTAAGATGCCGTCTTATAGTGAGGCCGGCTTGCGCCGCCTCGTTTTTAAGTCGCACTACAAAAACCTCCCTGAATATCTGCATGGATTTCAATACACCTGCGGCGTTCTCAATAGAGCGGAAAATCTAGAGCGCGTGGCCCGCGAAATCGCCGAAGACAATCTCGCCGAAGGGGTTCGCTATATTGAAGTTCGTTTCGCCCCTCAGCTGCACACCTCGAAAGAACTCTCGACACCGGAATCGATTCGCGCTGTTGTGCGGGGACTTGAATCCGCGGCCAAGGCTCACAACCGTTCCAAGAGCGTGAAGTCGGGAGAGGATGTTCCGTTCCATTTTGGCGTGATCGTGTGCGCCATTCGGCGCTTCGGGCGGAGCATGTCTCCCTATTACTCCGATCTGATCCGCATCATGGGCCATTCGCACCGTAAGGAAATCTTTGCAGCGGCTTCGTTGGAACTCGCCCGTGCCGCCGTCGAACTGGTCCGCGAGGAAGATGTTCCGATTGTCGGGTTTGATCTGGCGGGCGAGGAATCCGGATACCCGGCCAATGATCACTGGCGTGCGTATCAATTCGCTCATGAGAACTTCATTAAGAAGACGGTGCATGCCGGCGAGGCCTACGGCCCCGAGTCTATTTTTCAGGCGATCACCGAGTGTCACGCAAACCGTATCGGTCACGGTACCTGGCTGTTCTCCGAGAAGATGATCAAGGACGCAAGGATTAAGGATAAGGCGAAGTACGTGAGCAATCTCGCAAATTACATCGCGAGCGAACGTATCGGAATCGAGGTTTGTCCGACGAGTAATTTGCAGACGATGCCGTCTCTTAAATCGATTGCCGACCACCCTGTGCGCCGCATGATCGATGAGGGGCTTTCGGTCAGCATCGGTACCGACAATCGCCTGATTTCCGACACGACTGTTTCGCGGGAATTGGAGCTTGTCACCAAGGAAGCCAAGCTGTCCCGACTGCAGCTGCGGAATCTTGTCGTTGCCGGCTTTAAGGGAAGCTTCTTTCCGGGGACCCATAATCAAAAGCGCGATTTCGTGCGTTCCGTTATTGACCGTTTCGAGAACCTCGAGCGAAAATTACTCCCGAAGCTCTAATGAAACGGATTGGGTTTGCTCTCGCACCGCTCTTATTCGCTATTTCTGCAGGTGCCGGATCGGATTCAGTCCAATATAATCCGATTGTTTGGAAGGATTGCCCATCTCCTTTTGAAAAAGAGGAAGTTAAAGACGCGATCCAAAGGCGTGTACGGCTTATGTCTCCCTACGAACTTCAGGAAATGATGAAGCGCGGCGATCCTGTTGAGGTTCTCGACGTGCGTTCCGGCTATGAATACGGTTTGGACCATCTTGCCGGCGCGAGAAATGTCCCGTTGGAGCGCCTTGCGACCGACCGTCTTCGAGACGAGACATTGTTCGTTTTGTATTGCGGCGTTTGCTGCTGCCAAGAGGTTCCTATCGCCGCCCGCGTGCTGCTCGAGCGCGGCGTGAATGACATCGCGGTCCTGCGCGCGGGGCTTGAGGAAACCGGATCGCTCGTTGTTTGGAAGCGGAAAGACTCCACGCTGGCGGAAGTCGACAATTTTATCCAGCTTGAATGCGGCGGTGCGCGGTCGGCGATCCAGAATCTTAAAAAGAAAATGAAGTTGGATGAAATCCCCGCAATTGAGTTCGAGCTGGGGAGTGCGAAGCTGCGGGATTATTCCAAGGATACGCTTGAAGAAATTTTCGACATTATGGACCTGCACCCGGGTTTAAGGATTAAGGTGCACGGCCACACCTGCGATTTAGGGGGGAAGGAGTACAACTACAAACTCTCCCTGCGCCGGGCCGAGGCGGTTAAACGGTTTTTAACCAAGAAGGGCATCGAAGAGAGTTTGATTGTGCCCCGCGGATTTGGAGAGGATAAACCGATCGTTGAGAATTACAACGAAGACAATCGGGAGATCAATCGCCGCGTTGAGTTCTTTTGGCTGAAGCAGGAAGCGCGGGGCACGAAGCGGGTCGTGCGGTAAAAATCGTTTCGACCTTCGGGGTCGATGCTTTGAGATTTGACCGCAAATCTCAAAGCCCCAGGGGCTTCCCGCCTGCCGGAATTCAGAATAACTTTTGTTTAGAGAGGGCCCAAAGCCCCCCACGGGGGCGCGGGAGCCGGGGGGAGTTATTCCAAAATAACTTTAAGTCGAAGCGCCCATTTTTTCGATCCTCCAGCGGGGATCGTATCGATGAAGGCTTGGGCTAGGCGGGCTACGAATGTCTGCTCAAAGCGTGTCGGGGCCGGCTTCGCCCAGGGTGAAGCTGATTTTTTCTTTGAATTTCCTTTGTTTTTCGAATGACTCAGGAGACCATGCCTTAATTCATTGGCCCGGTGGACCGCTTTATGGCGATGAAAGACAACGGCGCGACGGGCATATCGATTGGGCAGACCCTCGATGTCGAGACGACTGTGGGGGAGTGATGATTCGGCGACCGCTCCCGTGGGAGCCAATAGCGCGCTTAGGGCGAAAAAAGCGAATTTCTGCTTCACAGTGAAAGGATGGAATATGAGTGTTACGGGGGCATGTCGGTTATTTTTGGGTCTTGCAAACCGCCACTCGGGGATCTACTCTATTGAGGATGAGGGAGCGAATTATCCTTTTGCTGGCGTTGCTTTTGCCCTTTGCGGCACATGCGATTCCGGTTGAAAAGAAGCCCGCCAAGGCGGTCCGTGTCGGTAATTATGTTTATTTGAAATTGCCGCGTGCGCTTGTGAACACGGTCCGCTCCCCTGGTTGGGCCGAGGATTCTCCTAAGTGGGTGGCATCGATTGGGGAGTTCAAAATTTCTCCGCTGCGATCATTGATTCGTGCGCCGGGTAATATCCTAACGGCTGTGGATGCCGAGGGGCAAACGCGTGAGGTCGAGGCCAACAAAGACGAGATTCTGTTGCTGCGCGATCTCGGTGCTAAACCGGCAGGAAAATTCGGTTACTCGCTTAAGCGCTTCCTGCGTTTAGAAATTGAGAATCCCGGAAAATCGCTCGTGATTGAATCGGGCGAAGACGAACACCGCTTCGCGGTTGTTTCCGCACCTTAATTCTTAGCTAATTCGGGAACGATTTCCAGGGTTTCGTTTGTATGGACGCCTGTTCCAAATCCCGGATCTTCTTCTGCAAGCAGAAATATTTTTCCGCTCTTTCTAAGAACGAGGCTGTTCGCCTTGCGCCCGTCGATAAAGAACCGCAGCATTAATTCCTTGCTGGATCCGACGTGGCCTTTTAACGTGATCGAGAAGAGAGATTCTTTGTTCGATGTCGCTGTGCCGCGGGTCCGGAAGAATTTCGGGACGGAAACCCCTTCAATTCCTTTTTTTAGAAGATTCGCTCCTTCGAGTGCGACGGGCATATTGGGAGTGGGGCGTCCCGCCCAGGCTTGAAGTTTTCCATCAATGGTAAGCTCAAAGTCGCATTCTTTCCTAAAGGGCATTGAGAAAACATCGACCGGGACCGAGACGATGGTGACGGGTACGAGCATGACTATCGAGAAAATTCCTACCAGCATGGAACGCGGATCGACGCCTCTGTTGAAGGTGTTGCGCTTCATATAAGGGAAGTGATTGGCGGAATGTTTGGTCGCTTCGAATTTAGAGCTGCGTCTGGAGCAGTTAAGTTCGGTGATGCGTGCCGCCAGCAGTCTTACGTGCGCGTCCGAGGTCGGCGTGATCATCGATTTAACTTCCGGAGCATCCTGCGCTGCGAGAGGCGTGACGGCGATTAAAATAGCTAATAGGGCTCGAATCATGGATTTAGTATGCCAAAAAGGAGCGCATTTGTCGGAGATCAGGTCAAAAAACATAATTGCCAATTAGGCTTTCTGTCCTAGTTGTGATTACCCCGAATTGCCCTGGGGGGCATCCGAAGCCAAGGCTATTCTAATGATAGAGAGCCTAGCGATGAAAAGGAATTTTGCCCAACGGGTGATAGCCACTTCCACGGTGGTAAGCCTTCTTGCGGCCTCCATCCCGGCTCAGGTTTGGTCCTTCGGCGGAAAGGCTGTCGTTCGTTCCGCCCCTGCTTCCGTCAACATTACCGTTGGCGCACCTACGGCTCTCGCGGCCCCGCTTTCCGGCGCCTCCCTGCAATCTCCCATAGGAGGAAATCTCTCCCTCCATAGCAACACCTCGCTGGTTGTCCCGACCTCGATAGTACTTCCCGGTTCTAATGCACCTTTAAAAGCGGCAGAAACAACCATTCGCCAATCGGTCACGCAATCTCAGTCCCCAAAGGCCGAGCTTCAGAAAACCGCTGCTAAAAAGGAAGTTGCCCCAACCGCGACCGGGCGTGATTTTAAATCAACTCAGAAACGTGTTGGTGTCGCGCTTGAAATGCCGGGTCTTAAGGAAAGCGCCCCCGCGGAATCCTCGCAAGCTGCGGGCACCAAGCTTTTTGCAGCGCTTGAAGGAACGACGATCCGTTCGGCGGGCGATGGAGGATTCGTACCTGCGGGAAAAACACTTTTCTCTAAGTCGCCTCGCGCCTCGCGCCTCAATGCGGCCGTGCAGCCGATGCATGTCCGCCCCGAATCGGTCCCTCAGCCCCATAAGGCGCATCCAAAGGCTAAGGCCGCACCGAAGCACAATTGGAAAACCATCGGTCTCGTTGCCGCCGGATTGGGCCTTCTTGCCGTCTCACCCTTTTTAACCGCATACGCCGGAGTATCCGCCGCGGCGGGAAGCCTAACGCTTGGCGCGATCGGTATCCCGCAAATCGTTCGCAATTTCAAACTTAAACAATCCGGGGTTAAAGACCTCGCGATTTCCAGCACGCTGATATGGTTCGGTGGTGCGGCTTTGATTTCTGCGGTTTCCATCGGACAGGTTGTTTTATCGGGAGCGCCGCTGCTGGATGTCGCGTCGTCTGCTTTCTGGTGGAATCTCGTTAATGTACTTGGGGTGAGCCAGTCTGCGATTATCCTGGGGCAGATTAACTACTACCGGAAATCAAAAGCGGACCTGATTAAGACCGCGCTGACGGTATTGGCGACCCTTACGCCGATTGCACTCATGACCGCCGGTGCGTTGATGCCGTTGACCTCGTGGATTAATTTGGCGTTTACCGGGGCGATGTCGCTGTTTCTGATTCTCAATTTCCCGCAAATCAAACAGAACTTCCATACCTGGAAAACCGAAGGCCGTATTCCCGCAGGGGTCGCGCCGCTGTATCCGCTTCTCGTCGCTTTGGGCAGCGCCTTCCATCTTTACGCGGCCTTCGTCGGCGGGGATGTCCGCTGGATTTTCAACGCCCTTCTCGCCATCCTCGGATCGAGCACCGTCCTTACCCAGATTTACGCCCCTAAAACATCGAACCGAATTCTCGGCCCGATGGTCGTCGGTGCCGAAAAGGCGATTGGCTGGGTAGAGAAGAATCTCTCACTCTCCAAGAAGGCGCGGCTGCTTCGCAAGGCGCGCCGCGAACTTGCTCCTGTTTTTGACGGCCAAAACCTTATGCGCCATAAAGGCGAAGACACTAAGGGCCAGATTAAAACAATGGTCGATGCCGCAGGAGGTCTTCCCGGCCGCAGTGCGATCATCCTTCAAGCTCCCACGGCGGCAGGGAAATCAACCTTAGCTGTTGAATTGACGAAAAAACTCGGAAAACGAATGCAGTCTCTGGAAGTCGATCGCTATTTCAAGGCGATTGATTCAGTTCCCCTTGATGAGGACGGGCACCCCGATTTCGATCGACCTGATTCGCTCCATTTGGAGTGGGTCGCTGAAGACATCCGCGCATTGCTTCGCGGCGAAAAAATTGAACTCCCCGCCCATGATATGGCGTCGGGGACCACCGACCGGAAATCCGGTGAATTCTTCCAGCTTGGTCCTAAGGATGTTCTGATTATTGACTCGATTTTTGCTTCCCACGATTTAATCCTTGATGCGATCGGTGATACGAAGTCGCTTAATATTCATCTCTTCGCCCCTACAGTGGCTCGCCTTGCGCGCAGATTGGCACGCGATAAAAACCTTCGAGGAACCTCCGTTGCCGAGAATTTGGGACGTTGGCCGATGATTCTTAAGAATGAGCGGGTTCATATCCAGCCGATGCGTTCCCGTGCGGATCTCGATATTAATCTGATGAGCGAAAAAGAGCTTAAGAACCTGCACGAGGCGTATGCAGAGCTTCTTGCGGCTGAATGGGCGGCGAATGGGGAAGATTCCGCCTTGACCCGGGACTTGATTGCGATGATCGAAGCGTCCCTTAAC
>JBFIEP010000031.1:0-12938 GCA_041603335.1 Elusimicrobiota bacterium
GAGAGAATTCTGGTTAGCTGCGCGTGCGAAGTCCCGGCATGTTCGGGAAAGCGGAGCGCCAGCAGTGTTGTTGCGATTCCGTAAGGGATTAGGGATGCGGCAATGACTGCGAGGTCGCGCACGGCATCCGGGACACCTGAGCAAATCGCCTCTCCGGTTGCTTGGGAAAGAAATCCTAGTACGATAAAGAAGGTGAGAATGTAGAAGGGATGCATGATGTCGCTGCTTGTGCCTTGTCGCCGTGCGACAATGTGGGACTGGACCGAAACAGCGATGATGTTCCAGAGGGTCCAGCGGATCGCGAGTCCGAATGCCCCCATGGCAAGCCCTGGAACGGGGGCACTCACGGGTGCGAGAATAAAATAGGTTGCGGGGAGTGATAGTATCATTGCGGTAGAGTTTATGGCGACATGCGTTTTTGTATCTTCGGTAGCAAGGAAGTAGGTTGCGTTCAGCTGTCCTATGGTTTGGAACATGGGGAACACCATCAAGAGAGCGAGGATTGATTCGGCTCCGGCGTATTCGGGCCCAACGAGCCGCAAGAGAATCGGGCGGGAGTGCGGAATGATAAATGCCCCGGCGGCCGCTGCGATAAAAAAGAGCGCGCGGGAGCTTCGCTGGAATAGGCTGATTACTTTTTCGTGGTCTCCCCGTTGCTGCGCTTCGGCGATTTCCTTCCAAATGATGTTGATGAGTGACGTTGTGGCCAGGAGGGGGATCAGGGAAACTTTGGCGCTAATGGAAAAAAAGCCTTGCTGAACGGAGCCGCCAAAAAGCTGCAAAAGCCATCGGTCGGAAAACTCATAGAGAAAGGTGATGGCCGTATAGAGGAGGAAGGGGGCGCAGTAGCGGGCGTATTGGCGAATGGTCGCTATCACTGGGTCGATTTTGGGAGGGGTGTCGGATTTTATGCCTCGGAGATACCAACGGGCGGCCAGTGCAAGAGCCGCATGCTCCAGGACCACGGCTGTAAAAAGCGTTTTTAAAGACATGGCCCCCGAGATTCCGAGTAGGAAAACGATTACTAGGTGGATGACAGCGATGATAGCGAGAGCCGTTTGAATAAAGAGAGTTCTTCTGCGGGACTCGGCGATATGGATGATGAACTGCCGGAGCGGACCTAGGGAAAAGGCGCCTAGAAAGGCGAGTGCGAGCATGCCGCGATCATAGCCCGGCCAAAAGGTTCCGAGGACCGATTGCGGTAGCAAAAGTCCGATTGCGGTGCAGACTATGAAAATTCGGCCGACAAGCCAGAGGAAATAGATGCGCATGTGGCGAAAAAGGTCTTCTCCCTTAGAGAGGAAGGTGTACGCTGCCGTTGAAACGCCGAGATCGACGAATCCATTGATGGATACAAAGGTGGCGAGTAGGAAGTTGAAATTTCCGTAGGATGCCGCGCCGAGATGCCGCGCAATTGTGATCGAAGCAAAAAACGCCGTCGCCGCTGCTATGAGATTGGCGAACAGCGTAACGCTGAAGCGTTCCAAGATGCTGCCGGTGCGTTTATCAGCCATTCTTTGGTTTGATCATGCCGAGAATGAAGTTTCTCCATGCGGGGAGCCATGGTTTTGTTCCGCCCGCGTATTTCTCGACCCATCGTTTCTTGGCTTTACGCACGGGTGCAGATTCCCACCATTCATTGGGATTTGCATAGACGCTGCAGGCATGCGCGGCGGCGGCTTCGGGGTCTGAGAAAAGCATTTTAGCATCAACGAGAAGCTTAAAATCTTCAGCGGCCGATGGGCGAACGCGATGAAACCGCTTTTCCTGGAATGCGATGACCGGGATGTCAGCGGCCAGCGCTTCTAGGAAGCACGTCTCGACGTTGTCGATAACGGCGAGGCGAGTGGTGCGGAGACCCTCTACAAAGGTCGATTCTGGAATGTCCGTTTGGGCATCCGGTCGTGCAGCTTTCAGTCGAGCTTTTTGGTTCCAGCCCCAATCGTGCCAGTAGGGGCGGACGCGAAGGTTTTTTGCCGCGTCCCCTTCAAGGCCTTGGAGAAATTTTTCCTGCATGGCAATGTTTTCTTCGATTTGATGCCCTATTGGAAAGCCGTGAATTAGGTAAGGGTATAGCGGAAATCCGTTAACTGTGAAGTAAAGGAAAGTTGCTTTAGGATCGCGGATGCCTGCAAGCGGTGCTGTTTGAGGGGAGGGGAGTGGGGTTACGGACTTCCCATCGGACCAGCCCCAGCTAATCCATTGATCTCGGCCGCGTCGCTCGATCGTCTCCGTAGGGATATCTAAGTGTTGCCCGTATCCCCCTCCGTGCTGCGCTCCGATGAGTAGGGTTCCGTCTTCTGCAAATTCCGCTGCTGCGAATTTAAGCGCTTCGTCGAAAATCCAACCGGTCGATGACGCTATTAATTTCGGACGTTTCCTCCATCCGGAAACAGTAGCGTTGCGGGCTGCGGCGTAGCCTTCTAGGTACAGTGTTGGCAAGTTTATCGGGAGGAGGGCGATTGCTGCTTTTTCTAGTTCGGTCGTGGCGGGCAGGGTCTGCAGCTCATCTCGAAGTTTCTTGTTGGGAGTTGTGGGGGACGTTGGGAGTTGCCCCAGAAACAAGCCCGCTCGACCGGCTAGGGAAGCAAGCAATTTCAATTGATCCGATCGTTTTGAAAATAGCTGTGTGACAATCACGTCCGGAGATAATAGGCGAAGCACCTTGTCGGCTTTTTCACGAAGCGTGGAAAAATTTCGAGGATGAAGCTTTTCCGGTGCTGCGGTCTCCCTTCCGAGGGATAGTGAGGGCCCTTCTTTATTTTTGTGCGAAAGGAGTTGCGAGAAAATTTGCAGATTGTAAGCGTCGGTGAATCCGAGGTCTTGAAAATTCTCGATATCAAGAGGAGTCCTGAAATCTCGAGGGTCGAGAAGAGTGAACGTGATGTCCGGGTATGCTTCGAAAACGGAATTTAAACGGCTTATTCTGTCTTTTAGAAAATGAAGGTAACGCGATAGCCAGGGACTGATGAGGATCGACCAATATCGATCGGAGAAGGATGTTAGGTGAATTTCATTCAGGCGAGCGCTGATCGGCGGAAGTAGTTTGTCAATTGAGACTTCAATTTCTTCGGCCGCGGCATGCAGTGCGTCCCTGGAGGCCCATGGGTCCGGGGCTAAAGGAGCATCTTTGGGAGGCCGGCACCACGGACCCAAAAAGATTCGGTCCTCTGAATCTCCCCAGAACTGACGAAGCGCCGTCGTTGCTAGGTGCATTTATTTATTTGGGCGGACGTTCCAATAGAATCTTTTCCGCGAGCCAGAAATCGTAGTCGTCATCAATTTCAACAGCTTCTTCGCGGGAGACGTCGATTGTTCCGATTCGTTTACCGAAGGGAGTGCCCGCCAGCACGAGGTCCGAGCGGTAAACGTAAACATTGCCGATGTCTAGCGGGCGCGAAGTTATCTCTTGGCGCCGCGGCATGTCCTGACCGAAGGTGTAATTTTTATCAGGGAGAACGGCTCCGACGCAATCGACCTCTCCAGATAGGATTAGATCGACGCTCCGGTCAATCAGGCCTGCAGAGCGAATGGGCGAAGTGCACTGCAGAACGACAATGATGTCGCTGGGAATTTCGCGTAAAGCATGTTGGAGTACAGAGAGAGTGTCTGTCTCGTCACGCGCTAGTTCTGCGGGGCGGTCAAGAACATCGGCTCCGAGTCCTCTCGAAATTTCAGCGATTTCCGCGTCTTCAGTCGAAACTACGAACCGATCCAGCGATTTTGCCGCGAGAGCATGCTCGATCGTCCAGGCGATAAGCGGTTTCCCTGCGATGGGAAGGATGTTCTTTCGCGGAATTTGTTTTGATCCGCCGCGCGCCGGCGTAATTCCGAGGATGCTCGGTTTTTTTTTGTCAGTCATGTGAATACAGTGTCCATCCGTTTCGTCGAGGAATCTCTAAGCAGTTTCGCCGCAGCGGGACCTTCATTAAAAAGCATGTCGAATGCCGGCATTAGGGGTACGAATTCTTTCCCGCGTTGGCGGTAGATCGGGTGGAAAAATTCTTGGTACTTGATCGGAATTCCTGCGGCTTCAAATTGAGATTCGTCGAGGTATTCTTTTCCTGAAATGCCGGAAAGATATTCTGACGCGCCGACGCTTTTGCACAGGGACACCAGTTTTTCCGTGGTGCCTTCTGTGGATTCCAATGTGCTTGAGAGGACTATTTTTGCGGATACGTCAAACGATTCTAATACAAATTGAATAACGGCCATGTTGAATGAGATAAGGCTTTCCCATTTCTTTTCGTAGAGAGACTTAAGGAACGGCATGTAATTCGCCGCATAGGGTGCCGACGCGTAGTTCTGTTCCCAGGCGGAGAAGTGTTTTTTTCGCCAGCGGGGATTGGATTGCTCATCGATTTGAATGTCCTTGATCAGTTTTGATGAGGTTTTGGGTTTGAGGATCGGAATCGTGATCCAGGTTGGCCCTGCGCTGGTCAGGATCTTGTTGCGATTTTGGAAGTAGTTTTTTCTAAATTGCACATCATCGAGAAGGATGAACGTGTCTGCGCGTGCGGCTTTATCAACGAAGCCGAGCCATGGAAAGCACTCCGGCTGGTGAATGGACGCAATCATCCCGTTGCCGGGACGCTCTCGCGGATTAATTCAAACGCTTCTGCGGCCTTGAATCCAACGACCATGCCGCGGGTTCGGGCGATCGCTTCGAGGCCTTCGGGAGAGCGCGGATGGGGGAAAGGAGAAAGCTCGTCTGCATAGAGTTTGAGAGCTTCAATCTTATCGTTAAGCGTTTCTGAAATATCGACAAAGTGGTTCGGCCGGAATGTCCAGTCGCTTCGTGGAGGCGCTTGCTCGGTGCTTGAGGGAGTTTCAAAGCAGAGGATTTTCCGCACGGGGTCTTTGAGAAGGCCTCGCATTGCGACCATGGAGGCTTGGAATGCACCGCGATGGTCTTGGTTGAGATCCCCGCCGTGGTGCAGGTAGGCGATTTCAGGCTTCACTTTCGCGACAACGGCCTCGATGAGCGGAATCGCCTTGTTGTTTTCTTCTTCGAGCGTCTCATCTTGAAGGTCGAGCCAGTGGAGTTGTTTGAATCCGCAGTGTTCGACAACGGACTGCGCTTGGGCTTTTCTCTTTGAGAGGACGTCCTCTCCGTAGCGAGCCGCGTCATACATAGCCGAATTTGGTTTGCCGATGCATACCGCGACATGGACCTCGTCGCCGGCCCGGGCGTGACGGATGAGCGTCGCGCCCGGGCCGAGCAATTCGTCGTCCGCGTGAGCGGCGACTACGAGGATCTTCATGCGCTTAAGCGAGCTCCTTCAGGCAGGTCTTGAGGGAATCGACCACGTGGCGCAATTCTACTTCTGTTAGGCCGGGGTAGAGCGGAAGGCAAATGTGTCGTGCCGCCGCTTTTTCTGCCCCTGGGAATGAGTCGTTAGCATTGACGATGGCGTCTGCTTCATCCTTCCAGACGGGCTCGTTGTGGCAGAGGAAGTCGTACACTTCACCCGTAAGCGAGACGCTGTACTCTTCCTTTAACTTCTTCTTGAGTGCAGCCCGGTCGATGCCTTCATCGAGCCAGAGGATGTACTTGTAGAAGGTCGAGTCCAGTCCTTCAGGCATCGCGAGCGGTGTTGCGCCCACAAGATCCTTAAGGTTTTCGTCATAGAATTTCGCCGATGCTTTGCGCGAGGCGAAAAGTTCGCTCGATTTTTTTGTCTGTTGAAGCGCGATCAGGGCCGTGAGTTCGCTCAGGCGCCAGTTGTGCCCAAGATGCGAGATGCGATTTTTCAACGTGGGATTCTTGCCGTGGTTGCGAAGGATGCAGGCCTTTTCGAAGAGATCCTTGTCCTTGGTTGTGATGACTCCGCCTTCCCCGCTGACTAAGGGCTTGGTCGGAAAGAACGAGAATGATCCTGCGATTCCCCAGGCGCCGGCTTGAATGCCTTTGTAGCTCGAGCCGTGTGCATGGGCGCAATCCTCGACAAGTGCGATGCCTTTATCGTCGCAGATCTTTTTGAGTTCTTCGACAGCAGGCGTGATAATTCCACCAATGTGAACGAGGCAGATCGCTGCGGTGTCATCTTGAATCTTCTTTGCCACGTCTTTCGGATCAAGACAGAGCGTTTCCGGATCGGCATCGGCGAATATGACTTTGGCGCCTGCGTGGACGGCCGCGAACGCCGTTGCGATGAACGTATTCGTTGGCACAATGACCGTCTTCCCTTTGACATCGAGAGCCCGGAAGATGATCTCAAGTCCCGTCGTGCAGTTCGCCGTGGCGATTGCATGGGGGACGCCAGCAAGCTTCGCGAACTCTTCTTCGAAAGACTTCGTGAAGCCGCCGCAGGTCAGGTGACCTGAAGCGAGGATTTTGTCGAGTCCCTCGCTAATGAACTTCTTGTCTTCTGCGTCGAAAGGGACGCGAAGAATTGGAACGTTAGGCATTGTCTTTTCAGGCAGCGACGGCGACGCGGGTGGGGTCATTTTGTTTCTCCATTTTCTTTTCGGCAATTACTTGCTTCAGGCCGGTTAGGAAATCTATCTCGGGCTTCCAACCAAGCTGCTGCAGCGCCTTCTTGTTGGATATTTCCGCACCTTTAAGGTCGCCGGCACGGGCGGGAATAAATGTGATCTCAAGGTCGGGGTTTGCATGCTCTTTGACGAGTTCTGCAAGCTGCTTGATTGATACCTTTTCGTTCCCCTCGAGGTTATAGATCTGGTTCTCGCCTTCGGCCTTCAGAGCGAGTACATTCCCTCTGGCGAGGTCTTCAACGTGGACGAACTTGCGGAACTGCGCTCCGTCACCTTGGATGGTGATTGGTTGATTGTTAAGAGCCATGTCAACGAACTTGCTGATGACCGTGGCTCCCCGGGCACGAGGGCCATACGGGATTCCATATCGAAGAATTGTGTAGGGCAGGTTGTATAATCCGTTGAACGCCCGACAATAATGTTCTCCAGCGAGTTTTGTGGCTGTGTAGAGATGGGTCGGGGGCGGAATTAGAGTTTCTTCGGTGATCGCTTCTTCTTTGACATCGCTGTAGGTCCAGATAGTGCTTGCGTAAACGACTCGCTTGATTTTCGATCGGCGGGCAGCATCGAGAACAAGGGCGGTGCCGCGGGCGTTGATTTCCTCGGCGTAGATGGGGTCAGCGACGACATCATTGACATCGGCCATTGCAGCGAGATGCATGACGTAGTCGCAGCCGGACATTGCAAAACGCAGTGCGGTGGGGTCGAGAAGGCTCCCGTGGTAGAACTCCACGTCTTTAAGGCCGATCGGCAGGGCCATGTCGAAAATTCGAACATCGTAGCCTTCTTTTTTAAGTTGTTGAGCGACGTTTGCTCCGATAAAGCCGGAACCGCCTGTTACTAATACGCGCATGATGTACTTCCTCCTTTGTCAGCCTTCATCGCTGAACTCGAATTGTAGGTCCACCTCGTCCAGCAAGGGGATAAATTGTTGTCCTTTTGCGGGCTTGGGCGACTTTTCGATTGTCGCAATAAAAATAGTTTTTGAATTTTTCGGGACGTATTTAAATGCGTCGACATACGCGATTTCTAAGCCGGGTAAATCTTTTTCGGCAAGTGCGCGTTTAATGAGATCGACTGTTTCCGGCCAGGCGACTACAATCGCGTCGCGCAGACCGGAGCGGTATTCGCGAATTACCCTCTCTTGGATGGCCGCCTTGATCTTGAATGCTTGGTCCCAAACAAAGAGCGCGTAGGAGTAGGATTTGCGCGCTTTTTCCATCGAGCCTTTTAAGGTAAGAAGGTACTCGGTTTTGTTCCAATCCAGTTGTTTGACTTTGAGGTAGCCTTTGCTAATGAGTCGTTTCAGCAGGATGTTCGTCATCCCCAGAGAGAGGCCCGTTTTGCTGGAAAGCT
The DNA here is from genome assembly GCA_041603335.1 of Elusimicrobiota bacterium. Lineage (GTDB taxonomy): Bacteria > Elusimicrobiota > Elusimicrobia > UBA1565 > UBA1565 > UBA1565. The sequence goes on from JBFIEP010000031.1 coordinate 7,855, forward strand.
CACGCTGAGTGTCCGTTCCTTCAGCGGAAATGGCCCGGATGAGCGTAAATTCTTTCTCTGCGATCATATTAAAGTACTGTAAAAATAAGGTTTAAGTATGTTCAACTCTTGAACATTGTAGCCTTAATCCACCTTTCTGTCAATATGATTTTAGTTATCAGCGAGCCACTTGATGACTGCTTTTGCCACTCTTTCCGCTCCAAGGCCATCGACTATTTTCTTAGAAATTTTCGATATTTTTTGTCTTTTTGAAGGGGATTCCAGTTCTGAGAGGAGCGAGATTAGGCGGCGAGAAGTGACATTATTAACGTTTCCAAGGAATATTCCGCATCCTTTGCGGGCAAGAAATCGGGCCTGGCGGCGTTCATGGCGGCATTCCTCCATAAGAATTGTGGGTGTCCCGGCAGCGGCAAGCTCTAATGAGGTGTCGCTTCCGAGGGTAATGGCTGAGTCGGCCTGTTTCATGAGGAAGGGAAGGTTTTTTGGGGATTGTAATAGCGCGAACGTGGGATCGTTGAGGGTGTGAAGTGCATGTTTTAATTCACGGAGTTTCGCGAAATTGGGTCCTGCTATGATCGATTTGCGAATACGCGGGAATTGATAAGCAAGAGCTTTTGCGAGGGCGATTGAGCATCCGGAGTTGTCGGTGCCGCCCATAATAATCATGAGATTTTTTAATGGACCTTTATGACGCCTCGGTAACCGTGCAAGGCGCTTATAGCGTTTGTCGAGAATCATGTGAGCGGGTCCCGATAGATCTCCTTGGGACTTCCCCGGTTTTCCGATGTCGAGATCAATCCAGAAATCGCAGTTCGTTGGTCGTGGTCCCGAAGCGGTTATGCATGCGACTCGAAGTCCTGCAGTTTTTGCCGCCCGGGTTAAGGCAGAGTCGACCGTGAGAGAGTTAAAGAGAACTGCGCTGTAGCCGGCGTCAGCGATCCGGGAAAGGAATCGGCTTGAGAAGACGGATACACGTTCTGCTTTCCCTTTGAAAAGGAAGGTCAAATCGGCTGTCCCTGATTGAGAAATAAAAGTTTTCCATTGGATTCCTCGCAGAGCGCGGGAAAGGTTGAGCGTTTCGACGACGTGTCCGGATCCGATGGCCTTGGAGCATTCGGCCAATAGTCCCAGTCGGGTCACACGCAGTCCCAGGTTATGGGTTCATCGGCGGCGATGGCTTTTTTCGCCTTCTTCCCGAAAAGCTTATGGATTTCTGCCGGAGGGACGCCGATCGCGGGTCGTTTGATGACGATATCATCAGCAGTAATTTTATGGCCGGCGGGGATGTCGTTTCGGGCAATCGCACTTTTTCGGGCGAACTGTCGCATCTCGGTTTCTGATTTTGTAGGAGTTTTCTCCCCGGTGCCGAGCATTATCTCCGCGTTGCGGACAGATTGAACGATGGCGGTGAGTTCCTTCGGGTCGGCAGAAAAATAGGAGTCGGGGGCGCCGTTGTTTTTATCTGGCGTATAGTGCCGTTCGACAACGACTGCGCCCAGAGCTGCTGCGAGCGCAGGCGTCATAGGGTTGTCTGTATGATCGGAGTATCCCGTGTGGAGATCGAAGCGTTTTCGATAGGTTTCCATGACGCGCAGATTGACGAGGGAGAGGTCTTTAATTGGATAGTTAGACGTGCACTGGAGCAGGATGATTTGATCGTTTCCCGTCGACTTAATTGCGTCAACGGCAGCCGAGACTTCCTCCATACTGCCCATGCCTGACGAGAAGATCATTGGTTTCCCGAGTTTCGCTACATGGGTTAGGAAGGGGATATTCGTTAAATCATCGGAGCCGACTTTGTAGATGTCGCAGCCCACTCGTTCGAGCAGTTCCACATCTTTCGCATGGCTTGGAGTCGAAAAGGGGATGAGACCCTTGGATCGTGCCCTTTGGAAAATTGCCGTGTGCTGCTCTTCTGTAATCTCGTAGCGCTTGAACTCTTCGAACTGGTCGGAGCCGCCGGCTTCTTCAGGGAAATCAAACCCTTTCGCAACAATGGTTTCCGCTTGGAAGGTCTGAACCTTGATCGAGTCTACGCCCGCTTCCGCAGCCTTATCAATAGAGTCGAGGGCTTCTTCAAGGGAGGTGAAATTGTATCCGAGCTCTGCGATTAGAAAACACGGGTGCCCGGTGCCGATAGTCTTGTTTGCGATCTGGATATCTTTCATAGGGCTCTCTTCGGATTTATTGTCCGATGACCATCTCCCTGTCTTGGAGTTCTTCCAGAACTATTTTCCTTCCGCCTACGTCGTATGTTTTTTCGACTGTTTTTCGGGCGAGGTAGCAAACGGTGCAGGGTTCGTAGTCTTTTGCGCCTCGGCATCCTAGTTGTGACTCCCGTACTTTGCGCATCGGATCGCCGTTCCAAATGTTAAATATTGATTCCTTTTTGGTATCTCCGATTACTCCCTTGCCGAGTTCGTCGTTGATGCACATAAATGCCCGCCCATCCGAGCCAATGACGAGGCGTTGAAATGGCACAGGGCATTGGAAATTCTCAACGAACTGCATCTCTGTGTCCTTTCTTAGATAATCGAGAAGAGAGTTTGCGCTAACTTCATCAACGATAGGTTCGAAAGTATCGAAGTAGGTTTCGGGGTCTTTTTCGATCGCCGGCCACATGCCTTGGATGCGGATGACTGGTTTTACAGAGCCCTTGCGTTTTTTGATCTCATGAAACTCTGTGATTTTCGCAACGGCTTCGTCATATTTTGCGGGAGCGCGGATTTTTTCATACGTCTCTCCGGTGCCGTCGAAGGAGATGGTCAGCCAGGCCATCTGCATGTCGACCAGCTCCTCGAACATTTCAGGAGTGAGTTTGAGGCAGTTTGTGAGCGAGTCAATCTCTTTAATGCCTTTTTTGTAAGCGTACCGGATAATGTCCATGAAGCGTGGATGGATTGTGGGTTCGCCTCTCCAGCTTAAACGGATCGAAAAAACTCCATTATCTGCCAGTTCGTCAATGATGCGTTTATACAGGTCAAAATCGAGTAGGGTGTGTGGGACTTCCTTTTTGAACGCGTCCGTGGTTGTGTAGCACATCGGACACTTCATGTTGCAGGCGGCCGAGAGTTCGATGTCGACGTGATCCGGATAGCGCCCCGCCCAGCCAAGGGACGGGTAGACGTGCCATCGGATGCGGTTCCAAATATAACGGAGCAGATGCCCGCGTCCCCGCTTGAAGTGGAATGCAATGTGGCGCTTCATGTCGGTTGGATTGTCTAATTTGTTGAAAAAGAGCATAAATTAACGTCCGTTGATGGATGTAGTGTTCAATCTATGAACATTATAATGGATTCTCTTGGAGTGGTCAATGAGGCCGGAGTGTGGAGGGATTAATCCTTTATTTTGTTAAACAAAATACCATATCGTCGCCCATTTCCATTTCTCCCGCAAGATCCAGAAAAGCCTGAAGTCGGAGCGCTTCCCCCGGATGTTTGAGGTAGTGAGAATAGAGGTCTTCATGGCCCATCATTTTCATGGCCTCGATCACGAGTGGAACATGGGAGAACGTGTAATAGTCGAGAATGGTTAGGTCGAGTTTTTTGCAGTAACTCTTGAAGGTTTCTAGTGTGAAATAGTAGGTGTGAACGGGAACTTCAACGCAGGTCGGAAAAATCTTATAGATTAAGCCGCCGTAATTTGGAACAGCGATAATCAAGCGGCCGCCCGATTTGAGTACGCGCCGGCATTCCTTCAGCATTTTCGTCGGCGAGGGAACGTGTTCTAATGACCAACTCATTCGAACAACATCAAATTCGTTGTCTGGAAAATTGGCTTCCTCAAAATTTTTAAATGCCTCGTGGATTCCTTTGTCGTTTAGGGCTTCGCGCGCTCGGTCGGATGCTTCAATCGCTGAAACCTTCCATCCGCGCCTCGCCAAATTTACGATCCCAACACGTGGACCGAAGACGTGTACTTCTTGTCCAGCGCCGCAGCCGATGTCTAGAATTTTCCCACGGAGCTTAATATCGATGAAGGAGGTTACCTGGGGAATAAGAAGGTTGGGTAGTCGCGAGCCGAATCCGAGCATTTGTATGAAGAGTAGGGCGGCGTTTGCTGGAAGTCGGACTAGTGAGGATCGTTTTCCGATACATGCTGCGTTCACAAGTGACCGAAGCATCGAGCGGAATGCTGCGCGGATTCTGCTTTGTTCTTCGTGGGCGTAATAGGTCTTGGGGTAGTAGCGACTCATTTCCTCGGCAGTAGGACGAGGATTTAAATATAGCAGGTGGCACGAGCGGCAGCAGACGAGCGTGAACCTCTCGGAAGTCATGTGGTGAAGCAGGTCGGCCTGCTCAAGGCGGCGCTCAATTTTATCTGAGCCGCATAAATCGCAGGATATTTTTTCCACTCTAAGTTCCGCTTGGGGAATTTTTGAAAATCACCAAGATGGGACGATACCATTTAATTTACTGAGGTGGGCCTCGGCCTCGTCGATAGCTTGAGGGTCCTTCGCTTGGACTGCTCCTAGGCAGTCTGTTATACTGCGGTTTATGGCGGAAAAGAAATGAACGACCGCGTGAAACAATTGGTTCCTTCCGCTCTTCGGCAGTTGTTGGTGCGGGGGCGAGAGCGCCTGCTCACCTGGAGCTTAAAGGCATCTGCCCGAGAATCGGGACTTTCTGGTCTTTATGAGCGTCTTGAAGAGGCGGTTCCCAATTTGCGAGAGCATTACACGAATTTCCAAATAGACACGGAATTCCTTGAAACAAAAGTTCGGTGTCAGCATGCCTTCCAGGTTGCGATGGCCATGCCCGAGCTTGAATCTCGACCCGGGAGCGTTGTCGTGGATATCGGAGATTCTTCAGGGTCGCATATCACGTGTTTCCGCGCACTGCTGCCGGAAATGAAGCATCGTTTTTTATCGGTCAACCTTGATGATAAAGCGGTTGCTAAGGCGAAGTCTAAGGGGATAGAGGCTGTTTGTGCACGCGCCGAAAACCTTGTCGACATGGGGATTGATGCGGATATTTTCCTCTCTTTCGAGATGTTGGAGCATCTGACTGATCCTGTTTCGTTTTTGCACGACCTGGCTTCAAAGACGAATTGCCAGCGACTCGTATTGACGGTTCCGTATGTGC
>JBFIEP010000032.1:0-12881 GCA_041603335.1 Elusimicrobiota bacterium
GGCAGATCGCCGAAATGCTCGGCCTGCCCGAAGACAAGATAAAAGTCCAACTCGTCCCCAACGGCGGCGGTTTCGGGGGAAAGGAAGATCTCCTCGTACAGGGTCACGCCGCTCTCGCAGCGAAGCTTCTCGGAAAGCCCGTCAAGCTGCAGCTCACCCGCGAAGAATCCTTGTGCATGAGCCCCAAACGCCACCCGCTTCACATGGAGTACAAGCTCGGCTGCACCAAGGAAGGAAAATTACTCGCGCTGCGCTCCCGCATTCACGGCGACACAGGCGCACACGCGTCAGTGGGAATGAAGGTGCTCGAAAGGGCTGCCGGACACGGCACGGGTGCCTATTCCGTACCAAATGTCGATCTCGAAGCGACCGCCGTCTACACAAACAACATTCCCTGCGGCGCGATGCGGGGGTTTGGTGCGAATCAAGCGACTTTCGCGATGGAATGCGCCGTCGACGAACTCTGTGCAATGGGCGGCTTTGACCGCTGGCAATTTCGCTGGGATAACGCTCTCGTCGAGGGGCTGACCACCTCCACGGGGCAGAAACTTGCTTCCGGCGTCGGCGTTCGCGCATCGCTGGAAGCGGTCAAGGATAAATTCAACAACGCGAAATACGCGGGCATCTCCTGCGGTCTCAAAAATACCGGCATCGGCAACGGCATGCCTGACGAAAGCACAACTAAAATCCGGGTCCTCGCCGCCGACCATATTGAACTCTGCCACGGCTGGACCGAAATGGGACAGGGCGTGGACACGATGGCCGTTCAAACGTTTTGCCAGGAAACCGGTCTCCCGCCCGCGCTCGTTACCGTGCGCACCCGCACCGCCGATGAAGCCCCCGCCGGAATGACGACCGCCTCGCGCGCGACCAGTCTTGTCGGGAATTCAACCATCGCCGCCGCGAAGGCCTTTAAACAGGCGCTGGATAAAGAAGGCATCGACGCTCTTGTTGGGAAAACGTTCGAAGGCTCGTGGCGCTGCGATTGGACGAATAAACCCGGCAAAGACACCGGCGGAAAACCCATCTGCACCCACTACTCCTACAGCTACGCCGCTCAAGTCGCGATACTCGACGACGACGGACGCGTAAAGGAACTCATCGCGGCGCATGATGCCGGAAAGGTCATGAACCCGATGCTGTTTGAAGGTCAGATCGAGGGCTCGCTGCATATGGGCTTAGGCTATGCCATAAGCGAAGACTTCGTCATGGAGAAGGGGCGGCCGAAATCAACCAAATTCCGCGACCTCGGCGTACTCCGCGCCCGGGAAACACCGGAACTAACGGCAATAGGAGTCGAAGTCCCCGACGAATTCGGACCGTACGGCGCCAAGGGAGTCGGAGAAATCGGACTCGTCCCAACCGCGGGCGCGGTGGCAAACGCCTACTTCGCTTACGACGGCCGACGGCGCAGAACTCTTCCCATGAAACCCCCGTCCCCCAAAGTATGATGCGATGCTGTATCTGAAAAATGCCGCTGTCCTCGATGCAAAGACCCTGAAAATTAAAAATGGGCATCTAGCGATAGAACCGGGATATTCCGGACGCGCGGCATTCGTTAAAAAAATTCCCGCACGCGCCCGCAGCCTCGACTGCACGGGGAAAATCGTTACCCAATCATTTGCCATCGGCCACCATCACGCGTACTCGGCCCTCGCGCGCGGAATGCCCGCTCCTCCCCGCAGCCCTAAAAGCTTCAACGATGTTTTGAAGCTCATCTGGTGGCGCCTCGACAAGGCACTCGACCGCGAAATGATCCAGGCATCCGCCCTCGTGACGGCCGTCGAGGCGGCGAAAAGCGGCGCGACCTTTGTCATTGATCATCACGCCTCGCCGAATTTTGCGGCAGGGAGCCTCCACCTGATCGCGGAAGCCTTTGACCTTGTCGGGGTCTCGCACCTGCTCTGTTATGAACTCTCGGACCGTGACGGAGCAAAACGAAGAGAAAAGGGACTTCAGGAAACCGACGACTTTCTCCAATCCCATCAGGGACTCGTGGGACTTCACGCCTCTTTCACCGTCGGCAAGGAGCTGCTCAAACAGGCGTCTGAATTGGCACAGCACCGCGGCACCGGGGTCCATGTGCATGCCGCAGAAGCGGCCTCCGACGAATCCCATTGCAGGAAGCACTATCGCCAAAGCGTTTTAGAGCGTTTCTCCGACGCCGGAATTCTCGATTCCCCCAAAACGATCCTGGCACACGGCATCCATCTCAATAAACGCGAAAGAAGTCTATTCCGGAAATCAAAAGCGTGGTTGGTTCAAAACGCGGAAAGCAATCTCAATAACGCCGTTGGGAATTTCGATCCGGAGGGGCTCGGCAGCAGGATCATGCTGGGAACCGACGGCATGCATTCAGACATGCTCTCGTCTGTGAAGGCCGCGTTTCTTACGGGCGGGCTTTCACCCCTAGCGGCCACTCAAAGACTCCGGCGTGTTCACGACTACATCGAAACCAATGAATTCGACGGCGATGGAAAAAACAATCTCATCGTCCTCGACTATCCGGCCCCGACTCCGATCACCTCTGAAAACTGGACGGGGCATGTTTGCTACGGGCTCACCCGGTCCCACATCGATTCTGTTATTTCCGATGGACGGCTCATCGTGGAGAATGGCCGCGCGACACGTGTTGATGAAGACAAAATTTATGCCTATGCCAGAAAACAGGCGGCACGATTATGGCGAAAACTGTAATTAACTCCGAGCGTCTTTACGCCTCACTGGAAGAACTTGGCCGCATCGGTTCTTATAAAGACAATTCCACGGATCTTACCGGCGTCAATCGCCTCGCCCTGACGGACGCAGACAAGGACGGAAGACAGCTCGTCTGCCGTTGGTTCAAGGAGAATGGCCTCACCGTATCCATCGATTTGTTCGGGAATGTGTTCGCACTAAGGGAGGGGACAGACCCCTCCGCCGCTCCCGTAATGATGGGCTCGCATATCGACTCGGTCCCCACGGCCGGACGCTTTGACGGCTGTCTCGGTGTTCTAGGCGCGCTTGAAATCGTCAAAACACTCAACGAGAATAATATTCAAACAAAACGTTCGATCCTTATTGCCTTCTTCACCGACGAAGAGGGCTGCCGCTTTGGAACGGACATGCTGGGGAGTGCGGTGGCCGCCGGACGCATTTCACTGCAGGAGGGCTACGCGAAAATCGACCGGGACGGACTCACTGTAAAAAACGAACTCGCCCGCATCGGGTTCTTAGGGACGCAGCCCGTGGCGCAAATTAAACCGCATGCCTATTTGGAATGCCACATTGAACAGGGTCCCATACTTAAAAGCAAGGGACTGGATGTTGGGGTCGTCACTGGAGTCCAGGCGATTTGCTGGCACGAATTAAAAATAAAGGGTCTTTCCGCCCATGCGGGAACGACTCCGATGTGGTTTCGCAAAGACGCGGGGGTCGCGGCGGCAAGAATTAATATCAAACTGCGGGAGATGATCGCTTCCGGAGATTACGGCGCCGACATGCGCGCGACGATGGGGTCGATCCGGCCGAAACCGGATATGGTCAACGTGGTTCCCGGAGAGGTCGTATGCTCGGTCGATCTGCGCAATCCCGATGACGACGCGATGAAGAGGCAAGAGGAAGAAATTATCGATTTCTACCAACAGGTTTCGCGCGTCGAGGGAGTCTCCATCGACTGGAAACGAACCGCTCAAACTCCGCGAATCCGGTTCAATGAGGAAATCCAAAAAACAATCGCGGAATCGGCCGATACACTGGGACTTAAGCACGAACGCATTCTATCCGGCGCAGGACACGACGCCCAGGAGTGGAGCCGCATCTGCAAAACCGCGATGATCTTTGTCCCCGGGGAATACAACGGCATCAGCCACAACCCCCGCGAATTGTCGACCAAGAGTCAATGCGCCAACGGTATTAATACCGCTCTAAAAACTCTAACGGCGCTTGCCGACGGGGAATAGGAAGATGAAAGCCGCCCTCACTCAAACGATCAGCACCGCCGCCGGAGAACTGGAGGAGATTCGCGCCGCGAACGTCGCGCACAACATTGAATTGATCGCATCGGCCTCGCGCCAGGGTGCCGGGGTTATTTGTCTTGGCGAACTGTTTACCGGGCCTTATTTTGGTCTGGAAGAAAATCCCCGCTGGCTGGGTCTGGCAGAAGACGCTCTCTCGGGCAAGACAACTACCGAACTCCGTGAAACAGCGAAGCAGTACGGGATCGTTATCGTCGCTCCCCTCTACGAAATCGACTCCAAGAAGAGATACAACACCGCTGTCGTGATTGATGCCGACGGGTCCGTATTAGGCCGCTACCGCAAGACCCATATCCCGCAAGGTGAAAACGAACAAGGCCGCTTCATCGAAACCTTTTACTACGGGAAGGGGGTTCCCAAGAACGGGGAACCCTATTTCCCCGTTTTCGAAACAAGGGCAGGGCGCATCGGGATTAATATCTGCTACGACCGCCACTTCGAGGGTGTTGTCGCCAGTCTCGCACGCGCCGGCGCGCAGATTATTTTCTCACCTGCAGTTACATTCGGAGAAAAATCGAGGCGCATGTGGGATCTTGAATTTCGGGTTGATGCCGCGCGCCACAACGTGTTTATCGGCGGCTCCAACCGCAAGGGGAAGGAGCCCCCTTGGAATCAGGAATTCTTCGGAGAAAGCCACTTCGCAAGCCCCGCCGGAGAACGCATGCCCGACCTCTCCGAAGATCCGCGCGTCATTATTTCGGATCTCGATCTCGACGCGCTCGACCGCGCAGACCGGTCCGGTTGGAACCTCGCCCGGGACCGCCGGCCGGACATTTACACAAACGATTAGAACTTTAGATAGTTGACCGCGTCGTCGGCGAGGATCGCCCGGCGGATACGGTCCAGCAGATAGTAATAGGTTAGATCGACCTCGCCGGAAGCTTCGCCTTCGATCGTGCCGACCGGGTCGGCTTCAGAGAACGACACCTCAAACCCTTCGCCGGCATAGGCCACGCGGCCTCCGTCAAACGAAAGCGAATATTCACGTTTTGCGATGCGCCCATGAACGCTTTTCTCACCGATGAAGATGCCTTCACGGTCTTTCGCCCCGCGCCAGGCGTTCAGACTTCCGAAAAACCGGGGCTTGATTAAATAGGGCCCGCCTTCTTCAGGACAAAAGGGATCGCAGTTCCCGCACTCATTGCAAAAATCCGAAAAGTTCGCGAGCTGGTGCTTCTTCTCAAGCTTCAGGGGCTGCCCGTCCTCACGCTTCCACCCGCCGTTTTCCCGACTCAACTTGACGACGGGAATATCGCCGGCCGGAAGCGAGTAGGAAAAATTAGCGTCGTTAGGACAGACCGGGATGCACTTATCGCACGTCAGGCAATCAAAGAGCGATAAATGACTGTCGATCCTTTTGGGAACCTCGGCGTTTTTTTCCTGGGCGTAGCGGGCATTGCCGGAAAGCGTCTTCACATACGATTCGGTATTTAGAAGCTTGGCGGCGGAAACCCATCGATCATAATCCAAGGTTCCCTTTTCCGGAGGTTCTGCGAGATTAATTTTCTTTAACGCCGCCTCGGATTTACCGTGGGCACCCAAAATAAATTCAGGGATATTGGAAGCCTCACACGCATCCATACGCGTGAGGAGATCATCGAAGTAGCCCTTCTGACGTCCGTAGCCGCCGGGTTTCAGAAGATCGGAACACACGGTAACAGGCACCAGCCCCAGAGAAACGGCGTCGGGGAAATTCACCCGGTCAATGCCCGCCGAGAAAGAAATCGGAATACGGTCTTCAAACACCCTGCGAAAACGCTGGACGAGTTTCATCGCGATTAAATGAAGCGGCCGCCCGGAAAGATACATGACTTTTTCAGACGCCGGCAGATATCCTTCCCGGTTCTCGACGATCAATGTATTGTTAAACTTCACGCCGAATCCAAGACCGTGATCCAACGCCGTTTTAGAAAGCCGCTCGGAGAATCCGACCGCGACATCCCATGAGGCGTCGCCTTCAAAAGCGCTATCCGGAGTGAAGTAATTCCTATACCCCAACGTCTCATTCATTAACCCGCGCAAATCCTTAGGCCCCAGCAGGGTAGGGTTAAGCTTAATAACCGAATTGATCTTTTTTTCGCGGAGCAGGTAGTCGACAATCCGCTCGATCTCTTCGGGAGGGCAGCCATGGAAGGTCGAAAGCGTTAGCGTATCCGCCAACTTTGTTTTAAACCCCAACCCGCGGTACTGCTTAAACTCCGCAGGAATTTCCATCCGCAATCGGTCGACAATCTTCGTGGCGTCCATCATCCCATCGATAAAGGCTTGGACGGGACCGCTCTGTATCCCTTCAAGATTGTAGCCGACGCTCATATCAAAGATGACATCCTGCAGCCCATCAACCAGGGGGATCTTCCCGCTCGCCTGAAGAATTTCGATCAACATCGATGCCTTTACGTACTCCTCAAGCGACTCCTTCAGCCGAAGCTCCTGCGACCACTCGACGTTAAAACCGACATTGCGCATATCGATGCAGGGACGGGGAATTTCGAGCGAATCCAAAATTTGAACCGTCTTCAGCTCAATGATGCGCGATCCCCCCAACCACGACAGGACGATGTTTTGGGCAAGCTGGGAATGAGGCCCCGCGGCAGGGCCCAGCGGCGTAGACGCCGTTTTTCCATGGAACCGAACAGAGAGATCTTTTCCTTTAGAATCCAGAAGAAAAGTGCGTCTGGGAAGGTCGTAAATCGAGTCTTTTAGCTCAATTTCCCGCAGCATGCGGGTCAAGAGACGGGGGAAGGAAAGAGGGATGAGACCAGACATCGCCTCTTTTTATTGCAACGAATTTGCCGGGTTTACTTCGACCGCGGGGGCCGTTTTGCCTTCGCTTCCCGGACTTTTTTAAACGAGGCCGCAGCTTCCTGGACCTCTTTAACCGCCTCGTCCAACGGCTTTTTCTTTTCCAGAACGGCAAAACTCACCGTTTCCAGCAATCCGGCGGGAGCACCCTTTGGCATCGCCTTTCTTATGCGCTTAAGAGAATCGATGCCTCCTTTATTTATTTTTTCCCGCACAACCCGCAGGGCGATCCGGGATATAAATAAATAGGGGAATCGAACCAAGCGATTAGCCAAGGCTGCTTCACTTTCCGTTAACCGCCCGGCCTTTAATTCAACACGAACAGCCGGGTGCAGACTTTTAATCTGATTGGCGGTGAGAGGCTTACTTGCCATCGCAGCACTTTTTGAATTTCTTTCCACTGCCGCAGGGACAAGGGTCATTGCGGCCCACGGTCGCAGCAGCGGTCGCTGTTTCCACCTTTGCCGCTGTAGAGGCCGCCGACGCCTCTTGTTCGATCCAGGCCTTAACGGCGGACTCGTTCTTGAGGTCGACCTTCTCTTCCTTCATTTTTTGCGAAGCGGTTTTTAGCTGCTGTAAAATAGTCGGATTATTCCAAAGGCGAAGGAATTTCGGAAGCAGTCCCTTGGCTTCCAACGCCTTCAAATCCGGGGTTCCGTCCTCATTCAGGTTTCCGACTAATTCGAAGGGAACGGGTTGATGCTTAGCGGAAGGAGCGTTTGAATCCCCTTCCTGAAGGCGGGGAGCCCCGCCTAATTTTCGAGGCAAACGTGCATTTGGATCGCGCATAGGTTAATTCTATTAATTTATGCCCATGATCCCTCTATGGGTGTTTGATAAAATAACGCACTATTATGAAAATCCCCTTCTCCAAGCAGCTCCTCTCGCTGCCAACCAGCATCCCGTTCGTCGGGCCGGAAACAATCGAACGCGAGCAAAACATTAAATTTAAAGCCCGCCTCGGAGCAAATGAAAGCGCATTCGGAATTTCCCCTCACGCTGAAAAAGCAATTAAAGACGCCTCTCCCATCACCTATTATGGTGATCCAACCAATTTCAATCTACGAACCGAGCTTTCGAAAGTCCACGGCGTTTCCATGGACCGCATTCTCGTTGGCGGCGGCATCGACGGCCTCTTTTCTCTTCTAGCGCAAGCATTCATAGAACCCGGCACCCCGGTCACAACGTCAAAGGGAAGCTACCCCACATTCAATTATTTCATGACCCTTTTCGGAGCGACCCTAAACCAGGTTCCCTACAAGGGCTTCGCTCCCGATCTGGACGCATTGGTACACGAATCGCGGCTCATCTACCTCGCCAACCCCGACAATCCAACAGGTTTTTTTCATACCAAGCCCGCCGTCAAAGCGCTCTGCGAAAAAATCCCCCAAAACGGAATGCTTATCCTGGACGAAGCGTACCTCGATTTCGCGCCTTCGGAAGAGAACCTTCCTTTGGGTGATGAAGGTCCGCATGTTATTCGCATGCGCACCTTCTCAAAGGCGCACGGAATGGCCGGGATGAGGATCGGATATCTTATCGCCGATGAAGAAGTGGTTGCCGGGCTTAACAAAATCCGCAATCAGTTCCAGGTCAGCCGGTTGGCGCAAATCGCCGCACTAGCCTCACTTAAAGATCCTGCGTTCATTGAATCTGTTATTGCGAAAGTCGCTGCGGGGCGCGGCGAATACTATGCCCTCGGGGAAAAACTGGGTCTTAAAACACTCCCCTCTTCGACCAACTTCGTCTCCTTTGATTTAGAGACCCCGGAACGTGTTGCCTCCATGATGGAGGCACTGAAAGGAAAGGGAATTTTTGTCCGCACCGGCCCGCCGCCGAACAACCGCTTACTGCGCGTCAGCGTAGGATCGCCGTCTGAGCGTGCGTTGTTTGCGGCAGCACTTAATTCGCTGCACGACGATCGATCGGCAAACCTTCAGAAACGCGCATAATCGATCCCCTCAGGCGGCTGAATCCGGCAAACAGCACATTTAGTATGACGCAGACGTTCCATATTTTTAACTGCGTCTCCGGGAAGGACGAAAACGCATTCGACCCGATCATGTAGGCGACAATCGACATGGCAAGAAGCGTATCGACCGAGATTCCCAAATCCTGCCACGTCCAAATCGGACTCGCCGACTGCCTCAGCAGCCTCCCTACAGCGGCAAAAAAACAGGTATCAAACAATCGGCGCTTTAAAACGAGAAAACCGAACAGGTTAACCGTGTTGATCAGGAGATCAATACAGCCTAATGCGATCAACGCCCAGCCGACAAACGCAACCGTCGGGAACCATTCCAAGACACGTAGTCCTGTAATCACCTTAAAATAACCAAACGGCAGCCCAACGGCGATGATCTCGATTGATTTCATTGCGTTAATCCTATAATTTAAAATTCAAACGGTCGTGACGTTCCGTTGAGATTTAGTTGAGTTGGGTTCTCTTATAATGCGGGTACTCACGCTGGGGGCGCGTACGTTCCGGGAACCGCGAGACCAAAATGACTCTCACGATCGGAATGAGGAGGAACCCCGGCGGCGGCGAGGATCGGGTGATAGGGTTTTCGGCGGCCTTATCCCCGGCGTTGAGGTGGTGCCCGTAGCGCGCGCGGGCCATCTCCGCGTCGCGGCTCCCGGTCAGTTGGAATTCCCTATAATCCGCTCAGCGTTGTGGATGTCCTCCACCAGCCGGGGCGTGGTGCGGTACAAGCTCCCCATCACAACATCGCGCGTAAGTTCTTTGGTGATGCTATTTAGAGATGCCGTTTTCGGGAACGTTTTGCAAACATTGGGTTGAGACTTCAGGAACTCCTTTAGCTTCGCATCTACGGCTGATGCCGTAATGACGGCAACGGGGATGCTCCTCAACTCCGGAAGGGTCTGCATATACCGGAGCACCTCGAGACCTGAAACCCGCGGCATACGGAGATCCAAGAGAACAGCCTCCGGCAGGAGTGCCGATAATTTCCGCATACCCTCGGAACCGCTAAACGCCACATGGACTTCAAAACGCCGGGCAAGATGGGCGGCGCAAAATTCGACGAATGTCGGATCATCGTCGATAATCAATATCCTAGGTCGATTTACGTCAGTCATAAGTTCCTCCTACGGCATCGGGAATCTCCAGCACAAACCGGGCACCGCCTCCCTCCCGATCCTCCACCCAGAGTCGTCCCCGGAGTGCTGCCGCAGCCGAGCGGCAGAAAAATAATCCGATCCCATAAGCGCGGACGGTCCCCAAACCGCTCTTATCGAAATGCTCGAACTTGGCAAAGATTCGCTTCTTATCAATATCGGGAACGCCGGGGCCGCGGTCCGAGACCGCAAACCGCACGCCCGAAGGCGCGGAGAAGCACTCGATAAGAATATCCTCACCCTCCCGGTTGCACTTGGCTGCGTTGCTAATTAGGTTTGCCAGGATTCGACTCACAAGCTGGGGGTCGGCAAACAGCCTGAGAGTTTGGGGAAGCACAGAGACGGAGAGCTTCATGCCCCGCAGTCTGCAGCTGGGCCCGAATAACTCAGCAACTTCCTTGAGGATATCCGCAGCAGACAGGATTTCATTCCGGGTTTGAAGGACCCCCTGCTCGTTCTGACCTATTTTAAGGATATCGTCGATAAGATTTTCCATCGATTTGACCGCCCGCTCCGAGCTGTGCAGGAGCTTAAGCCCTTCCGAGTCAACATGCCCGTCCTCATCAATAATTCTCAGATTGCCGTTGATCGCCGTCAGAGGAAGTTTTAGGTCATGGACGATCATGTCAACGAGATTGAGTCTATTTTGGTCGCGAGCCTTTAATTGGTGATTTAGCGAGTTCATTGTTTCCCAGCCCATGCTAATCCCCAGATGCACACGAACCCGCGCCACCAATTCCTTGAGATAGAAAGGCTTGAGGATAAAATCCTGCCCCCCCGCTTCAAACCCCCGAACCCGGCTGGAAAGATCATCCTGCACCGTCATAAAGAGAATGGGGATCTCCTTTTTCTCCTCTTTGCGAAACTGACGGCAGACATTGAATCCCGAGTCGTCGGGCAGGCCGATATCGAGCAGGACCAGATTCGGATGTCCGTCACGGAAACGCTCCCGACCCTCGGCGGCGGTCCCCGCCACGTCTACTGTACACCCCGCCCACTCCAAGGTTCGGACAACCGCCCTTTGAATGTGCGGATCATCCTCGATGACCAAAACCTCGGGCCGCCGGCCATTGATACTGATTTTTTCCGCCGGGCTCTTTTGTCCATGCTCCATGAAATTTCTCCTCCAACAGTCATCCCGAGTTTACCCGCGGAACCGTCAATCAGCAGTCAAGACAACCTCACGTCCGATTCAACTCCCGACCTAACGACTCGGCGGAGCATACCCCGGGTGCGAGAGCCCAAATACCGGTTCCCCGCAAAACCCCGCAAACACATCTCCGGCACCGTAGCGAAAGGCCGCCAAAGCATTCTGAATCTGCACCAGAACATCACGGGTTACAAAGCGCTTTACATCCGAAAGCCCGCGCAATGCCCCGAATTCGACCAGATTCGGATCAGCACCATTGTTCCGGCCGGCCACCTGCGCAGCCCGCAAAATTGCCACCGCGCTCTGAGGCATCGGACAATCCATTAACGACATCCCGACAATGGCACCCTTACAGACTTCCATCACGACCTCCTCGATCTCCTTATCCGTCAGTTCGGGAGTGCCCAAGCGCGCGGTCAGCGTTCCATCGACGATGTTCGCGGCAATCGCTATCGGATTCGGGAGATGCTCCAACTCACTGACCACCATCTCCTTAGTTAACTGAGCCAAATTGAAAGTTTCCATTATTATCCCACCCCCCCCTCGCTATGTGCGACCGACAAACTAAACGAGAATACCGTTCCTTTCCCCACCTGACTTTCCAGCCACACTTTGCCGCCGTGAAGTTCAACAAGCTCCCTCACGATCGCCAATCCTATACCCACTCCCTCGCGCCGCTGACCATGAGGCGCGGCCTGAGTGAATTTTTGGAAAATGCGTTCTTGATCCTCGGGCGGAATGCCGCAGCCGTTATCGGAAACCGAGACGACAATCCTCCCCGCCTGTTCATTCTTTCCGGGGGCGGTCGAAAGACGAACCAACCCGCCGTTGGACGTAGCCTTAACCGCATTCGACAGCAGATTCGTCAATATCTGGACAAGACGTGCGTGGTCTGCATGGACCGTCATCGTCTCTCCCCCGTCGATTCCATTACTCAGCTCAAGCCGGATCCCTTTTGATGAAGCCCACGGCCGAAGACCATCCAACGCCTCCTCCAGCGCCGGACTCAGCGGCATAGACGCAAGCGTCACGCTCATCCGGCCGGACTTAAGCTTTGAAAAGTCGAGGAGCTCGTCGATCATATGCCGCAGCTTCTGGCTATTGCGGCGGCTGATATCAAGAAACTGCTTTTCCTCGGGCCCCATCTTGTCGGAGGACATCGTATCGATGAGTTCAATCGCCGAACAGATCGAGGCCAACGGCGCTTTCAGATCGTGCGTTACGTTGGAAACAAATTCCTCCTGCATCCTCATCGCCTCCTGGAACTTCGCCACATCGGGCAGCACGCTGTAGGTACCGACCACCCGGCCCTCCTCATCGTGAAGCAGAGCGGTGGATTTTCGCATGGCATCCTGCGCAGAACCATCGGCGGTTCCCACTTCATGCGTAAGATCGGCATTGGGATTAACCGGAATGTCCCGGGAGAGCGCCGCCATATGGCGGCGCTTATCGACGTTTTCCAAGATGGGCTTACCCGCCACTTCGACAAGGCGTTTTCCAAGAATCTCTTCGGCCGCCGCGTCCATCGTTAAAACCCGCCCGTCCTTATCTACGACGACCTTCCCTTCCGATACGGTCTGGAGGACATCCTCGGTTCGCGCCCGCTCCTGCACAACCTGTTTTTTCTCCAGCCTCAGTTCCCGGGTGGCCGACTCAACGCGTTCGTCCAAGGCACCCTTCACCATGGTCACCGTTTCCCGATAGATCCGCGCGCGCTCCGAGGGATTGCTAACGGACTGATCAATGAGGCCCTTGATGAATTGCCCAAACCCCCC
>JBFIEP010000033.1:0-12811 GCA_041603335.1 Elusimicrobiota bacterium
ATTATCTTTGAAGCAGACACCGCGGCGGGCCGTGCCTTTGATGTAGCCCTGCTCTGGGCCATCGTCCTAAGCGTCCTCATCGTGATGCTTGAAAGCGTCGATCACTTCCGCGAGACCTACGGGACCGCGCTGACGGTTCTTGAATGGTTCTTCACGATCCTATTCACCGTCGAATACGGCTTCCGCCTCGCCACCGTGAAAAGACCGCTCTCCTACGCGAAGAGCTTTTTCGGTGTCGTCGATCTGCTCGCCATTTTGCCCACCTATCTAAGCCTCCTGCTCGCCGGCGCGCAGTCTTTGGTGGTCATCAGAACGCTCCGGCTGATCCGGATTTTCCGCGTGCTCAAACTCGCTAAATACGTGGTCGAAGGGCGCGTCCTTCTCCTCGCGCTGAAAGCGAGCCGGCCTAAGATCACGGTGTTTCTCACCGGCGTGCTCAGCCTCGTCATTATATTTGGAACGCTGATGTACCTAGTCGAGGACGACGCCAGCGGCTTTACGAGCATTCCCCAGAGTATTTATTGGGCTGTCGTCACGATGACCACCGTCGGCTACGGCGATATCACGCCGGCAACACCGCTCGGGAAATTTCTCTCTTCGGGACTCATGATACTCGGCTACGGCATGATCGCCGTTCCCACCGGCATCGTTTCCGTTGAGATCGCAAAGACGACCAACGCGATCACCACCCAGGCCTGCCGCTCCTGCTCGGGCGAGGGGCACGACATCGACGCGGGTTTCTGTAAATTCTGCGGACACGCCCTTTAAGCCGTAGTCCCAATGCGGCGGCGCGCCCAGCCGTAGCGCAGGACGCCCCCAAAGCCGGACATAAGCTGCGTGGCAGTAAAGTAGGCAAGCACTATCAAGACCAGGCCGCCCTCTCCGATAGAGCCATCGAGAAGACTGGGCAGGTGATAGACCATCAAGCCGATCGCGGGCACAACCATGAGCGCCGTGGCGATCATCCCGTGACCCACGGCTGAGAACCAGCGCTTGGGGCCTTCCGGCGGAGCCGTCATCGCTCCCGCAGTGACTGCAGGAACGGCAAACGCCAGGAAGTAGAAAAGGCCGCTATCCCCCAGACCCTCGGTTGCCGGAAAAATATCGGAGAGTGAGAGGGACACCAGGTCGAACGCTCCGCTAACCGCACTCACCACCGCGACGAGGGCGGCAATCCCTAACAGGTAAACGACAGGTCCGAGGAAGAGAGTTTTTGTCTTGGTCATTTGATAGCTCCTGCCCTAAGTAGAGCAATTATTGTGCCAGAAAGAGAAAATCCGCCTCCATAGGACCCAAAAATACGGGGGCCCTTCGTCGGGTCCGTTTAGCCCGTAAGGTTCTGTCTGTTATTGGGGGTGGGCGGTACTATAAAGGAAGATGTTTATACGAGTATTCTGCGCCCTTCTCCTTAGCGCCGCGCCGGTTCACGCGAACAGGCTCGCGGGGAATATCGGCAGGCCCGTTTCGCTTAAACCCGTTCTCGCCGTTCCCGCGCTTACCGCGCCGCTGGCGGGAACGCTCAACAGCGGTCCCGGCGCGATCTCCCTGACGGATCTCAACTCCTTCGGCGTCCTGCCGCTGCCGACGGACCTGCCGACGCTGTGGCCGACGGCGAACATCCAGGCTCTTAAGGTTCAGGCGGTCCCGGCCGCAGTCCTGCCGGCGGCCCCGGCGGCGAGTATTCTCCGCATAGGCCAGCCCCCGGGCAACGATGCCGCGGCGCGTGTG
The DNA here is from genome assembly GCA_041603335.1 of Elusimicrobiota bacterium. GTDB lineage: Bacteria > Elusimicrobiota > Elusimicrobia > UBA1565 > UBA1565 > UBA1565. Next base: position 1,729 of record JBFIEP010000033.1, read on the forward strand.
GGAAACACCCGCATTTCAGCGCCCGTCAAACAGGCCGTGCGCGCGGCGGAAAAGGCCTTCCCCCTCACGCCGGGGCAGGTCGATAAATCCGCGGCGCTTGGAAATCTCTTCGACGCATCGCTGGAACTTCCCGACGGCGCTTTCGGCGTGCCGGTCGACGCGTCCGTCGCGATCAATAGCGAAGAAGAGTTGTCCTTCGCCGCGAAGGCTTCCTGGAATTTAGGCCGGATGGCCGACGACATCGCCGCCGAAAAAGGGCAAACCTCCAGCCAGATGTCGACACACGACTTCGTGGAGCTGATGCGGGAAGCCAAGGACCAGTTTATCCTGACGCACAAAAGCCTGGCGCCCACGCCCGGAGCGTTTAAGGCCTCAGTAAGCGTCATCGACAGCATTATTCACATCGTCGCGACGCTCGGGGCGGTGGAGGAACCCCTCCACAACAAGGTGCGGCGCATTCTGTCCGTGTGGAATATATTTAATCAGGCGATGGTTGAGGCCTCCGAGATGGGCTCGCTCGGGGACATCATCGGCGAGGCGAAGCTCTTCGCCCACCAGGTTGAGCAGTCGGTCGAAACGGCCGTACCGCTGAAGACGACCGAGACCGGGATCATCGAAACCGACGATGTCGAGACAGGCCTGCAGGCTCTGCGCGAGGCGTCCCACCCTCTCGACGCAGCCGGCCTCGACCTGCTGGCAAAAATTAAAGAGCATCACCCCGAACTGCCCCTCGACGCCGACCGCATTTTCCTAATCAAGGACCAGGCGATGCTCGACACGCTCAATCTCCCCGCAGACGCGGCGGGCGCCGCGCGCGTCCTCTCCGACGGCAAACGCCAGGAGAATATCATCCTTTTGGTCGCGCCGAAGGGAATCGCCGCCGACAATTTCGTCGAGTTCGTCATCCATGAGGCGGTGCATCTGGCAGACGGCGGCATACTCCACGTGGAAAACGCCCGCGCCATCGAGCACTGGCTGGCCGAGGGCTACACCCAACTGCGGGCGCACGAGATGGCCAATGAGTCGCTTGCCCTTATGGGACGGCCCACGCCGGAAAACCCGGCTTACGACCAGGAAGTGAAGCTGGTCGAGAAATTCATCTCCAAGTATGGAGACGAAGCGATGAAGGACTTGGTGCGCAACGGTTCCAACAAGGGACTGCAGACCGCCTTGGGCGAGCGCTGGAAGTATGTGAAGCGGCTGATGGAGTTCGACAACCGTTCCACGCATAAGCGCACGAACCTCCTCAACGCTCTTTACGGCGTACTCTTATCCCCCGAATTCGGCGAAGCCCAATTCACCTACCTGGTGAACCGCTTCAGCCTTCAGAACCGCCCCCTCAATTGACCGGCACAATGCCATTTCGGGACTGAACCAAGATAGATTTAAGCCTCTGTTATGCGGCGATGAGAAATAAATCTCCAATAATTTCCTTGATGACACTAGTGCAGGCGACAGCAGCGCTATTTCTTTTACTTGCGTGCGCGGTCCCGGCGCGCGCGTCGGTCCCGCCGCATGTTAAAGACGCCATCGACGGCTTTGATGTGTTTGTCAGTTCCTATCTAAACTCCAACAAGCTAATCGGCGCGGCTGCGGCCGTGGTGCACGGCGACCGCATCGTTCATTTGAAGGGATACGGGGTACGCTCCGAAAAAGATCCCGCCCCCGTCGACGCGAACACGGTCTTTCGCATCGCCTCGGTTTCCAAAGGATTTGCCTCCACGCTCATCGCTCTGCTGGCGCGCGACGGCGCTCTGAACTTCAACGACCCGGTCGTCAAATTCGCTCCCGACTTCGTTCTAAAGAACTCCTCCCACACACGTCAGGTGAACGTTCGCCATATTCTCAGCCACACCTCCGGCGTCGTCCCCTACGCGTACGACAACCTCATCGAACACGGCACCCCAATTTCCAAGATCCGCAAGGAGCTGCGCAAAGCCCGCCTCATCTGCAAACCGGGGCGCTGCTACAGCTATCAGAATGTTGTCTACAGCTTCTCGGCCGATATCGCCCGCATCGCGGGAAAGAAGAGCTACGAAAATCTGATTCAAGACCGTCTGTTCAAGCCTTTAGGTATGCGCGACGCCTCACTGGGGCTGGAAGGATTTCAATCCTCTAAGAACAGGGCGATGCCCCACGTTAAAAGACGCGGTCTCTGGAAGACGATCCGGGAGAGGAAGCGCTACTACGCGGTTCAACCCGCCGCCGGGGTCAACGCCAGCGCGGCGGATATGGCGCAATGGCTGCGCGCGCAGATGGGAGCATTTCCTCAAGAGCTCCCTCCCGAACTGCTCGAGACCCTCCATGCGCCGGTCATCCGCACGCCCGGGGAGCGAAGGCGCTTCAGCCGGCGGCGGCGCCTAAAGGACGCCCACTACGCCATGGGCTGGCGCGTGTTCGATTACGCCGGACACACGATGATCTTTCACAGCGGAGGAGTCCGCGGCTACTTCGCGCAGCTAGCCTTCATCCCGGAAAAGGGCATCGGCATCGTCATCTTGCGCAACTCGGGCTCGGGGTCGAAACTTCTCTTCGAGTTCTTCGATCGCTTCCTTCTTCTCAAGAAATAAAAGACGGGGCCGATAAACTTACTTAAGTTGGATGGGGACTGACCCTGTAACCTATTAAGACAAAGCCGCCGGGCTTTCGCCCGGCGGCTTCACGTTGACTGCTGACGCTGTTTACTGCAGGTCCAGCTTTTTCTTGTTCATGTAGCCCTTGGTCCAATCCCCACCGAGGAAGGCGGATTTGCTGACCTTCCAATAACCCTTCTTCTCCCCGGTTATCAGGACCTTCTCGCCGCGCTTGAGCGTGGCTAACTTGCCGGGGAAGAACCAGGTGGGCTTCTTGGTCACATCAGCCTCGTCCTTCGCCACGACGCCGACCTTGTTGTCGTTCGTCCTCATATACACCTGGCGGAAATTTCCGACCGGCTTGTCCTTCTCCGTGAACGTCACGAAAAGGGCGTCCGAGTTCGGCAAGACCACATCGTACAGCGTGCCGATTTTGAGGTCCACCAGCGCCTTCGCGCGGCCGCCCACGGCATCGGCGCTCAGAACGGGCACGAGCACGATCTCGCCGCGCTCGCTCTTGACCACTATGACAACCGAGTCGGACTGCTTGAAGCCGAAGTTCTTCACCTCGGCCCGCATCATGACGTTCTCGCCGGCCTCGAACTTTCCGTCGCCGTCCTCATCGTAGAACGAGGCCTCGGAGACTTCCAGCACCGAGTTCTCGGCGTAATACCTGCCGGCCGCCTTGATGCCGGACTGCTTGCCGTCCTTGAAGGCGCCGGGGTAAACCTCGGCCGCCTTCGCCTGGTAGCCCTCATTGTACCCGCGCTTGCGCTGCTCGGCGCTGCCGGCCGCGAAACCTTCCTTCTGGCCGTCCGCCCGGCCGTCATTCTTGCCCGCGGCCCGCCTATCGGCGTATTCGCGGCTCTTGTATTCCTGGAAGTAAGCGTTGTATGCGGAGTTATAAGCCGCGGAGTAGGCTTCCTGATAGCCCTGCTCCTTTCCGTCGGCATAGCCCTCGCGGTAGCTGCTGGAATACTGCGAGTCGTAGGCCCACCTGTAGGCGCGTCGATAGCTCTCGTCATAGGCGTCCCGCTTGGCGTCGCCGTACGTCCGCCGGTAAGCCCTCCGATAGCCTTCCTGGAAGCCTTTGTCGTAGGCCCGTTTCTCTTCCGGGGTTCCAAAGCTTCCGCGGGCCAGCTCTATCGGGAGATTCCTCAAGGCCACCCCGCGTGAGTCCATCGCGAAGGAGTGCATCATGGCATTCGTCGCGGGGAAAGAGTCGTGAAGCTCTTTCTCGCGCTGGCTGAAACCGGCCTGGTAGCCGGCCTTTCGGCCCTTCTCTACCTCTATGACGGCAGCATCGGTCTGCCCCTTCGCGTATCCGGCCGAGTAGGAAGCGGCATCCTGCAGTCCCGATTCCCTCGCCTCAGCATAGGCGTCATTGTAGGCGTCAGAATACCCCTCGTCAAAGCAGCGATCCTCACCGGCCCGCGTTCCGTTTTTGGTGCCGGCGCTCTGGCCTTCCCGACTTCCGTTCAGGGTTCCCGCGGCCTGATCGACGCCCCAACCATCCCTCTTACCCGCGGCATGGCCTGCGGAAGCGCCCTCGTTATTACCGTTGCGACGGCCTTCCCATTCTCCATTTCTGAGGCCGTCCCTGCGGCCTTCCCGCCTTCCTTCACGCCTACCCTTTTCAGAACCGTCCCTCTTGCCGGCGTTATACGCCTGGGTGGTATCCACCGGCTTTGGCGGCTGGGGATTCGGCGGTTGGGGCTTCGGCGGCTGGTCAGGCCTCCTGCGATCGGGCTTTTTGCCCTGCGGTGCCTTATGTTCGTCTACCAGCTTTAGAAGAGTGGAGTTGACTTCCGACAGATCCATGACAGCCGCGTCGCCCGAGGCGAAATACACCGGGCTTCCCGATATGGGCGCCAGGGTGGTGCTTCTGTTCTTCAAAGATTCCAGGGTGGTCGCCGAAGTAGTCGACGAGGATAGGAGTAGGGCTAATACGATATAGACAGATTTTCTCATTTAACCTCCACCTCCGACAGAAAAGGCCGAAAGTCTGGCACCAGTATACGCAAAGCCCGTCCTCCAGAATATGGGCCCTTCGGCCTATGATTTTGTCATGGTTGTACCTCAGCCTAACTAACGCCAAGACTTTCCAAAAACGCGTCCTCGCGCGGTTCCCGGCCGAGGAATTCCCGCACGCTCTCGACCTCATCACGCGAACCGCCCATGGCGAGCACCGCCTTGCGGTAGCGGCCGCCGATCTCGGGGGAACGCGGGTTGCCTGACGCGGTGAAGGCGGAGTACATATCCGAGGAATAGACATCCGCCCACAGATAGCCGTAATAGGACGCGGCGTAGGAAATCAAATGACCGAAACTCGCCTCGGGGCGCACGGTCTCTAAGACCGAGTAGTCCGTGGTTTCCTTATAAATACGGTTGTAGGTTTCCTGGAGAGAAACCTCTTTGGGACCGTGATAGGCCTGGTCGATCAAGCCAAACGCCAACTGGCGGAGTTTAAAAACGCCGATATTAAGACGCCGCGCGGCGAGCATCCGGTCAAAGAGCTCTTCGGGCAACGACTCGCCGGTCTTCCAATGCCCCGACAGGGACCGGAGGACGGCTTTATCCCACACCCAGTTCTCCATGATCTGAGACGGCGCCTCCACAAAATCACGCGCCACGCGGGTGCCCGCAAAATGCGCGTAGGGCGACTCACTCAGCATGCCGTGCATCACATGTCCGAATTCGTGGAAGAAGGTCTCGACATCATCGTGCGTCAGCAGCGCGGGCTTCTCCGCCCCCGGGCCGGGGAAGTTAACGAGCATCGCGCTCACGGGCGTCCGCCCGGTCCGTCCATGGATAAGAGAAAAGACCGCCGCGTGCTTAAATTTCCCTTCGCGCGGATGTAAATCCAAATAAAAACGTCCGACCGCCGTATTTGTCTCGGCGTCTAAAACATCAAACACCTTCACATCCCTATGCCACACCGGCACGTCCACCGGCGTGCAGCGTACACCGAAGAGTCCCTCATACAGCCCAAACATCCCCGCTGTCACCTTCTGTGCAGGAAAATACTCAGAGACCGTGTTCTCATCCACGGCATAATCGCGGCGCAGCATCGCGTCGTGATAATACGCCGTATCCCAAAGCTCGAGGCGCTCCGCATCCGGATGCTCCGTGCGCTTTAGTTCCAACAGCTGCTCGCGTTCCTTCGCCGCGAGAGGCTGAAGCTTTCCGCGCAGCCGGCTTAAGAATTCCGCGACCGTTTCAGGCGTCTTGGCCATGCGCTCTTCGAGCACATAATGCGCGTAGGACGGCAGGTCCATCAGGGCCGCGAGGCGGCGCCTAAGAACCAGCATCTCTTCTAAAATGTCGGCGTTATCGGGCAGGCAGCGGCGGTTGGCGAGTTCATGCAGCCGTCGGCGTGCGCCCGCGTCTTTTGCGCGCGAGAGGAACGGTTGGGAGTCGGGGGTGTCCAGCGTCACCTTATACAAACCGTCCTCGGTGCGTGCGAGTCGATTAATATAGTCATCGGCCAGCCCGTCGAGTTCCTCACGCGTCACCGCGAGAAAATCGGTAACCTCACCCAGATTCTTGCTGTAGAGAATCCCCAACTCAAGAAGCTTCTTGCTGCACTCGGTGAATGCCTCGCGGTCCTTTGGCGGGAGGTTAAGGCCCGCGCGGCGGAAATCATCCAAGACCTTCTCACGCAGGCGCGCCTGCACCGGGGTGAGGCCCTTGGCGGAAACATCCTTAAGCGCCTTGTAGAGATCCTCGCGGGATTCCAGGTCGATGTAAAATTTTCCGACGGTGCTTTCCATGGCGGAAGCGGCGTCGCGCACGTCCTTGTCTATTGCGCAATGGGCGAGAAGGGTTACGCCTGAGGTGTTGGCTTCGAGATCCGACTCGATGGAGTCGAGCTGTTCAAAGGTCGCAGCGAAGGAGCGGTCTGTTGAGGCGACCAGCGCGTCGATGCGGGAGAGGGCCTCGGCTAAGGCGGTTTTGACTTGGGTGGTGAGGGCGTCTGGGGTGAGTGAAAAATTGAAGGTTTTCGTCATGCGGGCATTATATCGAATTCATTCTCTTCCCCATTGGCCCATCTCTAAAGAAGCCCAACGACACTCCCCGCAGGGCAAAGCAAGGCCAATACTATCCCAATGAAACTATTAGCGGTTCTTTGCTTATTAAGCGCCGTCCAAGCGACTTCGGTATCCGCAGAAAACAGACTTCCTTCCGCAGTCTATTTAGGAAATGGCTTGGTTCTTCAGAAAGATGATGCGAGTTCCGCGGTATTTAGCATCAGTACGCTTGAGGAAAGTTACGCGACCTACGCCAAGCTCTGGAAATTCGATCCAGTCTTCAGCCTTAAAAATGCCACGTTTGGAAAATTCTTCTACCGGCACCGCTAATAAACGCGGCCAGGTCACCGCACTTTAAGTTTCCTAAGTTGCAGGGGGAGTGACCTCGGGAGGGTTTTTCCAGCAGGAAGGGATAATCCTTAATTCGTTCCAGCGCTGGAATTCAGGGAGGCTGCGCGCGTCCCAAATCGTTCCATTCTTCGCGCGGACTAAAAATGTTTTCCGGGAGGCGCCCCAATTCTCCGGCGGATTTCCCACGGGGAGTTTTGTTACCTCGAAGAGATGGGCTTGGTAGAGACCTGCCGGGATCACGGCATTCAATCTTACGGCGGGTAGTCCTGGGATAGGTTTTTCGGACCGGTCTCCCCCCCGTGCGGTTTCGGCGAAGGCTCCTTTTACGGCTTTGCGTGTCGCGATATAGAGCTCGAGGCGGGCGGTTTTGACTTTCTTCCGGCCGAGTTTGGCGGCGTGGAATGCGTTGGCGACTGTCTTTTGGAAGTCGGACAGGGGGTAGTCGGGTGTGAAAATGTAGAAGTCGCGGTAGCGTGTGTAGAAGGCGGCGGTGGGGTGGCGGGGTTTTTCCATTACCAGATAGTTGCGTTTTTTGAGGGGTTTATAAAGGGCGGGTGGGCATATGGCGACGCGAGTTTTTTTAGTAGCGGACAAAGTTAACGTAGTGGAAAAAGTATAGTTTCGAAGCTATTCTAGGCTTGAGACTCGACTAATGCGCCGATCCTACTATTCCAGCTCTATATCTCAATTCTGTTCTGAGAATCCTAAAACGATTCTCGGAGAATTAGCAGAGACGAATGAATTCCAATTAGAACAAACCCAAAAAGATGCCTGGCTCCAACAAATTCATATCCTTCAGCCAATACTTAAAAATTTCGAAGGCGGCATTTACTTCGAATATGTCATCCCTCGAATGGGAAAGAGAATCGATGTTCTCCTGGTTCTAAAATCTCTCTTGGTCGCAATTGAATTTAAAGTTGGGGAGACAAGCTTTGCCCAGCACTCAATCGACCAAGCCTGGGATTATGCGCTAGACCTAAAAAACTTTCATGAAACGAGCCATGATGCCCTCATCGCGCCAATTTTAGTCGCGACCGAGGCGACAGCCCCTTCAAAACTGGACATCACGACCAGCAAAGACCGTGTCATCAATCCTCTTCTAACAAATTCACTCGGACTCAAAGATGCGTTAGATTCCTTAATTTCAATTTCTACTGGATCCCCCATCAACCTAGAATCCTGGGAAAAAGGTCGATATCTTCCCACCCCCACCATTATCGAAGCCGCTACAGCCTTGTATGCAGGCCACTCTGTTGAGGAAATTTCTCGCAGTGACGCGGGCAAAACAAATCTCTCGATTACTTCCAAGTCGATTTCCCAAATAATCTCCGATTCTAAGAAGCATTCACGCAAATCCATTTGTTTCGTCACAGGAGTCCCCGGTGCGGGGAAGACACTGGTGGGGCTCGACGTCGCAACGCGACACAAAGAAGACAAGAGCGGTCTTCATGGAATTTTACTTTCAGGCAATGCCCCTCTCGTAGCGGTCCTAGGAGAAGCCCTTACCCGAGATAGTGTGAAATCACTTCAGGACCAAGGAAAGAAAATTACAAAAGCCGCAGCGAGGAGGGCTGTAAATTCATTCATTCAGATTGTTCATCACTTTCGAGACGAATACGTCCGGGATACAAAATCGGCTCCTCCCGAACACGTAGCACTATTCGATGAAGCTCAACGCGCATGGGATCTCGCGAAAACCGCTGATTTCATGCGCCGGAAGAAAGGGGTTCCTGATTTTAAGTATTCCGAACCTGAATTTCTCATCTCATGCCTTGATCGACATAAGGATTGGGCTGTTGTTGTCTGTCTTGTCGGCGGGGGTCAGGAAATTCACACTGGAGAATCTGGAATTTCTGAGTGGATAAGCGCACTAAAGCGCTCCTTCCCGGATTGGCATATCAACATTTCCCCTCGCCTGACCGATTCAGAATTCGGAGCTGGCGAAGTTCTCAAAGAAATTAAATCTCGCCCAAACGTTAATTATGATGCCAACCTGCATCTAGGGGTCTCTCTGCGATCCTTTAGGGCTGAAAACGTCTCGTTACTGGTAAAACAGATTTTGGATATTGAACTAGATGGAGCCAAGGAAACGTTTAAAGAGTTATCAGACCGCTATCCGATTGCTATTACACGCAATCTAGATTCGGCCAAGAAGTGGCTCCAGGGAAAAGCTCGCGGTTCGGAACGCTATGGAATGGTTGCATCCTCTAATGCTCAACGGTTAAGACCTCATGCAATTCACGTAAAGGCGCCCATGAAACCGGTGAATTGGTTTCTTGAAGGGAAAGGTGACGTTCGTTCGTCTTTTCATCTAGAAGACGTCGCGACGGAGTTTTCGATCCAGGGACTGGAGATTGATTGGGCGTGTGTTACGTGGGATGGAGATTTTCGATTTAACCCTGAGGGGTGGAGCCATCATAACTTTGTGGGGACGAAGTGGAATCGGGTGAATAAGCTCGAAAATCAGGAGTATCTTAAGAATGCTTATCGGGTATTGTTAACCCGGGCGCGGCAGGGGATGGTGATTTTCGTGCCAGAAGGAGATCCAGAAGACAAGACGCGATTTTCAGGGTTCTACGATCCGACTTACAACTACTTAAAAAATGTTGGGCTGGTCGAAATCTGAGGTATGATCGTGATTCCAATGTGGCTACTCCCGCGTGAAGCGAAAGGTCCCTTCCCCCTTACAACTACCTAAAAGATGTTGGGATAGTCGAAATTTGAGGAGAGACAGTATGCGTGCGTGACTACTCGCGTGTGAAGGAAAGGGTCCATCCTGACCGCCCTTAAAAAATATACTTTACGTATAAGGATTTTCCCATTATTGGTCCTTGAAGAATTTTGTCTTTGGGGCCAAAATGGGTCCATCACTTTTTTTGTGCTGGTGATCTAAAAATATGGACCTCCAACAACTAGAACAAAACATCAAGCCCCTCTTAAGAGAGCCGGATTCCGAAAGTTTTATTTTTGATCTTTTAGCGGTATATGGAGTTCCAAAAGCTTCGATATCACGTCTTAGAAAAGGTGATTATAACCTTTCAAAAAATTCCAACGAGTTACTCTGGAAAAAGAAAGTCTACTTCAGGCTTGAAATGCAGGAGGATTTGCACGACCAGATTGACAAAGCAATCAAAGACCAAAAAATCACTAAACATCAACCGCGATTTGCGATTGTCACTGACTTGAAGACATTTCTGGCTGTCGATTTACTCACAAATGCCACATTAGATATTCCATTGCGTGAGCTTGAAAAACAATACGATTTCTTCCTTCCCTGGGCTGGATTCGAAAAGGCTCATATTGAAGGTGAAAATCTTGCAGACATTAAGGCTGCCGAGAAAATGGGCCGCCTCTATGAATTAATTCTAAACGATAATGAAATTTCTGATCCAAAAGATCGGCATGCCCTAAATGTGTTCTTAGCCAGACTACTATTCTGTTACTTCGCAGAAGATACCGGGATCTTCAAAGAAGATCAATTTTCAAGTGCAATTGCATCTCACACATCAGAAGATGGCCACGATCTACATGTCTACTTATCAAGATTATTTGAGGTCCTGGGAAAAGAAACTCGCGAAGATATTCCCGGCTATCTTCAAGATTTCCCGTATGTTAATGGTGGCCTATTCTCCGAGGATTTCAAACCTCCCAAGCTCAGTACCAAGTCGCGAAAAGTCATCCTCGAGTGCGGCGCCTTAAACTGGCGTGAGATCAATCCAGACATTTTTGGGTCGATGATCCAGGCTGTTGTTCATTCTGAGGATCGAGGGAACCTTGGGATGCATTATACTTCCGTGGCGAATATCCTCAAAGTAATCAAACCGCTATTCCTGGATAGTCTCCATGAAGAGCTCAACAAAGCTGGAGAAAATAAAAAGAAGCTGCAGGCTCTCCTTTCTCGAATATATTCTCTGCGAATTTTTGATCCCGCCTGTGGATCAGGCAATTTTCTAATTATCTCCTATAAAGAACTATGCAAACTCGAAATCGAAATATTTCGGCGTTTAGAAGGAGAGCAAATTACATTTCGCTTTCTAAACCGGGTCAAATTGGAACAGTTCTTTGGTATTGAGATTGACGACTTCGCACATGAGACCGCAAAATTATCGTTGTGGCTCACAGAACATC
>JBFIEP010000034.1:0-12676 GCA_041603335.1 Elusimicrobiota bacterium
CCCCTGTAAGAACGAGGCCAAGCGGTCCTTTTAAATCCATTAAGTTAGTGTAGATTGCATCGGCGCCGGGTTCAAGGCTGGATTCGGGCCCGGGCTTTCGCAAAGAGCGGTGCGAGAGATTTGGATTGGCGGCTGTCGAGGGATTCAAACGATCCCATGACGGAATTGCGATTCATCTCGCCGGGTCGGCGTCCGCCGCCGACGGTGAGTGCATCCAGCTGTTCTGCCGCGAGCATGACGTTTAAGAGCATGCGATTGACTTCACGTTTAGCAAGTTCCGCCGCCCATTGAACCGACTGCTGCAGCGTACCGTCATCGTCCCAGGCCTCGTCGGCGGCGGGGCGTAATTGCGACGGGAGCCTGGAGAGAAGGCAGTTTTTTAGGGGCCCGCTGCATTCGTCGTTGATCCAGTTATCGATATCCCGGGAGGTGACGGGAGGAAGAGGGTCGTTGGAGAGGTTGTACGCATGAGCCAGGGCAATGAGCTGAGGGGGGGAGAGGGGGACGGTTTTTCCGAGGATGTCGATTTCCTGGCGGGCGACTGTCGCGTATAATTCTTTTCTTGCGGCTCGAACGGCTAGGCGTTCGATAACGGCTTTGTCGCCGACAATACCGGCGATCCGGGCTAATTCCTCCCGTGCTTCGTTTGTCTCGTTTTGGGCTTGTTGGACTAGTTGTGCAATTCGTTCGGCGCTGATGCCTCCGAGTTCTTCTTCAAGCGCCTCTTGGGCGAGAGGGGGGAGTTCTGCGATGGCGTCTGAAAGTTCCTGAGCCGCTTCTGCGGGGTCGACCCTATTGAGTTCATTTTGAATACGAACAAGAACGTTATCGAGTTTTAATACGGCGTCATAGACCTTTCGCGCGATGGGGAGTTCCCCCGGGGAAGGATCTGAATCAGAGCGCGCGGTATGGGTTGTTCTAAACCGCAGATTGCTTTTTGATTTTTTCGGATTGTAGCGGAAGCTCAGCATGAGAGATTTTGATTTGGATTCCACTCCGCCGAAATCTATTTCATCGACCCCGAGGTCGACGCCCATGTCCCAGTTGCGCGACACCCGGAACTCGGATCCGAGACTGGTCCGTTTGCGGTGAAACTCGATGGAGTCGCCCGTTTCTTCTTCGATCCGGGCGCGTATCGCGATGTCATCATAACGGGAGGGAATTAAGAGCGAGGAGGATAGGCTTTCGACATTAGTAGTCGCGTTTTGTTGGCGGCCTAGTTCGACGCGGTACCCGAGATCGTTGCGCATATCTCCCCAGAACGCGATGGCGTCATGTACCGCGGTCCGTTCTTCTTTGAGGGTTTCCGTCCAGGTTCGCCCGCCTTCAACCGCGCTTTGGGTAAGACCCGTGAAATAGCCCATCGCGTGATTTTCATTAAGTTTAAACCGGACGCCCACCGTTTCATCCAGGGAGAGGTTGGGGAACATGTCGCTGGCGCGCATGATGCCCATGACCGACCAGCCGACGTCGATAGGACCGAATAGATGATACGCGCGTCCCACCTGGCCCATCGCACTGCCGATGGTCATTGTCTCTGATTCCGATTTGGATCCCGGTCCGTATCGGGCTTCTAAGTCGAGTAGGAAAAGTTTTGAGTCATAGCTCCAATCGAACCATCTTCCGGATTTTCCGCCGTATTTTCGGATGCCGAAGTATTGACTGGTCCCGAGGAGGGGGTCGGAATTAAAGGGGTCGAGCGCCCCCAGTTCGAGCTCATAACCCTTCTCGGAGTTTGAGTAGAGCAGCCCGTCGGCATGAACAGGGGCGACAGTCGTAAATAGGGCAATAAGAACGGCTAAAAACCGCATGCCTTATTATAAGGAGAGAGCTAAATTGACTCGACGGCCTAGGGACCTATTGAGGGGCTGGCATTAGACCTTCGGGAGTCTAGGCCTTGCCGCAGCACTTCTTGTACTTCTTTTTACTGCCGCAGGAGCAGGGCTCATTGCGGCCGATCGCAGGGGCGTCATTTTTGACCGTTTCCTGCTTTTTCGCCTGGGGGGCGTCGGGCATCTTTCCCGATTCGAGCATTGCCTTATTCTTCTCGATCCAGGCCTGAACGGCCTTCTGATCCTTCACGTTAACGCCATCGGCCTGCATCGCGGCGGCCATGGCCTTCATTTGCTTCATGAAAGCGGGGTTTTTCCAATGGCGGAAAAACTTGCCCATCATGCCCTTTTTCTCGAGCTCCTTCATGTCGGGCATGCCGTCGACCGTCGCAGCTTGGGCCATTTCCTTCGGGACGGCGGGCGCCTTTCCTGCGGAGGTGCCTGATCCTTTGAATTTATTGACGAGGGAACCGACCGGGTCGTATTCCTTTTGCCACCACTTTTCTTCGCTCATAAGTTTGCCTATTTCCTGAAAATGGCGGAAGAGGGGGGATTCGAACCCCCGAGGCGGTTGCCCGCCTGCTTGTTTTCGAGACAAGTCGTTTCAACCACTCACGCACCCTTCCAAAATTTAAAAACCAGCTTCCCGACGGTTGAAGGGATAGTATAGCGCACTCGGGAAGGGGGTTCAATTATGGAACCAGGTGACCCCGGTCATGGACAAAGTGCGCCCGCTCCAGGTACCGTTTCGGGGCAATGCCGCCCCCGACCCTAAACCGCGTTCTGACCCTGCCTCTTCTGACTTTTTACGGGCTGGGAACGATTGTAGGCGGCGGATTTTACGCATTGGTCGGCAAGGTTGCGGGAATTTCGGGGATGTATGCCCCGGTTTCATGGCTGGTTGCGATCGTGGTCGCCTCTTTCAGCGCGTTGAGCTTCGGGGAACTTTCCGCCCGCTATCCCTTTAGCGCCGGTGAGTCCCGCTACGTACACGAGGCCTTCGGCCGGCGTTGGCTCTCCGTCCTGATTGGATGGATGGTCATCGCCACCGGAGTGGTTTCCGCCGCGACGCTGGCCAACGCCTTCGTTGGGTTTTTACAGGATCTGGTGGCTATCCCCTTGTGGGCCGGTATCGCGGCGACCGTTCTCGTGCTGGGCGCCGTCGCGGCCTGGGGTGTGGCGGAGTCGGTGATGATCGCGGTCCTCATCACCTTTGTCGAGGTCGGGGGACTTCTCTACGTTCTCTTCGCGGCGGGAGGATCGCTCGCCCAACTGCCTAGCCGCCTTCCGGAGCTGCTGCCTCCCCTGTCTTGGGAGCCTTGGCCCGGCATTGTGTTGGGAGGGTTTCTTTGCTTTTACGCGTATCTGGGCTTTGAAGACATGGTTAATATGGCCGAAGAGGTGAAGCGTCCGGAGAAAACACTTCCGCGAGCGATCATTCTGTCGTTGGGCATTACGGCTGTGCTGTACCTTGTGATTACGACGGTCGCGGCGCTCGCTCTGCCCGCGGCGGAGTTGGCTGCGAGCAACACGCCCTTGGCGCTTCTTGTTAAGGGGGAAGGGCGCGCTGCCGTTGTTGCGATTACCGTTATCAGCATGTTCGCGGGAATCAACGGTGCGTTGGTGCAGTTAATTATGGGGGCCCGGGTTGCGTACGGCATGTCCGACAAGGGAATGGGGCCGCGTTGGCTGGCGAGCGTTCATCCGTGGACGCGGACTCCGGTGCGGGCGACGGTTCTGGTAACGGGAACCTGTTTGGCGCTGGCGTTATGGTTTCCGCTGGTCCCGCTGGCGCGGATGACGAGCTTCATCATCCTGCTGGTCTATGCCGTCGTAAATATCGCTCTGGTCGTAATTAAGCGGGCCGTTCCCGAATCCCCCGCAGATGCGCCCTGTCATCCGATGTGGGTCCCCGTCACGGGATCGGTTCTGAGCTTTCTTTTTCTCGGCGTGCAGGCGAGCGCTTGGCTTCGTTAGGAGTCAAGGATAGTTATTGGATCCGCGCACTCGGGAAGGGGCGTTCAATTAGCCCAGAACGCCGTATCGTTTGCGCGCTGCGTCGACGGGAGCTGCATCCAGCGAGCCCTTTTGAACGGAGGCGCGCCGTTTGGCGGCTTTGCCCGTGTAGTGCGTCCTGCGCAAGGGGGGGTGATAGGGATCGGGTTCAGTATCGGCGCGAGAGACGGCGCGCGACATGTTGAGAAGGCCCAGGCCTTCAACGACGCGGTCGACGATTCCGGGTTTTCGCATGAGGGTTTTGTAGCGAATTGAAAGAGCATCGGCACGTTCCTGCACAGCCGCCGAGGCCGCGTGCCGGCGCACCGATGACAGCAGGTAATAGTTGAGGGAGGCGAGTTTTCCGTAATCGGAGAATAACCGCTTTCCAAAGTCGTCGGATCTTGCGGCGAGACGTTCGCGTGCATTAAGGAAGATATCGAGCATCCCGAGAAAAGGCGGCCCGTTTTCTTGGGCGAGACGCGTGTGAACGATCTCAAAAAGTTCTTTCGCCTGTCCGGGTTTTAGGTGGGGATGGCGCGCGGCATCTCCGCGGAAGAGATGGAAGTCCTTCCAGGCGAATTCCGGGTCGAGCCTTCCTTCCTCCTGCAGGCGGCGATAGAGTTCTGTCCCGGGACAAGGCTGGAGTGGAGCGACTTGATAAAACGGCGGCTGGAGGCCTACAAAGCGGTCGATTTCAGCGAGGATATCTTCTTCTGTTTGAAAATCGTACCCAAACGGCAGGGAGCAAACTGTGAGCACGCCGGCTTGATGAAGTCCCTCCACGACCGCTTCTACGTCGCCCCGCCGCTTGAGGGAATCGGCGCCCTCCCCGCAGCCTTCGGGGGCAGCGAAGGATTCTATCCCGATCCAAACGGCGCCGCAGCCCCAATCCCGTATCTCGTTTGGGTCAAGTTTAGACAGCGAGCGCACGCTCCCGAATCCGAACCATTTACAGCCCCACATCTCAGGATCGTTTCGAATCAGTTCTCCTAAACGCTTGGGGTAAGAGGGGTCAAGGAAGATATCTTCGTCATAGAGCATGGAAAGAAAAAGTCCCGCGTTCATACGTTTGCGATGACTTTTGAGAAAGGCGAAGAGTTGTTCCGGTTCGGCGACGCGTGTTTTCTTCCCTCCGAAAAACGCGCTTGTGTTGCAAAAGGAGCATCCGGTCGGACAGCCAAGTCCCGCGAGTAGGGCCGGGACATGCATGTAGCGGCGTAGAAATCCGCGGACGCTAAAGCCGGCCCAAGGAGTGAGATACTGGGTGATCGGGGATCCTTGCGATTCGTCTTTCAAATAACGGCGCATGAAGGCGACGCCCTCTTCCCGGCAGAGCGAATCGGCCAGCCGTACTAATTCGGCGGCCGCGCCGCCATCGGCAGGAACGGGATCTTCAAGGGTTCCGACACCGTAACCGCCAAGAACGATTTTAGCGTTGGGGAGATGCTCTCGGACGAGGCCGCACATTTCACGCACGCGTTCGGTGTGAAGGCTTTTCAGGTGAAGTCCGACGACATCGTAGCCGGTTTGCAGTTCGGTGATAAATTGTTCGCGCGTCGGGTCTTCAAGGACGGTTGTCGGTGAGGAGAGGTTTTCGCCGATGAGATGCAGTCCGAATTCGTGAAAATGCGCGCTCATCGAGAATGCGCCCTGGCCGCGCGATAAGCGCGACGCGAAAAGGTCGTGCATGCTTTCTCCCCAGACTTTGTCGTAAGGGCCGTAGGGTGTTGTGAGGAGAACGCGGGTTTCGCTCATGCCGCGTCTCCCACGAGTGCCGAGGCGATTTCTTCAGGAACGTCTTCCTGGACATAATGAGAGGCATTCTCGAAAATTTTCATGCGAGCGCCGCCGAGGATTTTCGCAATATTTTCTCCGGCGCGGGAAAGGCAGAAGGGATCGCGTCCTCCCCAAAGGATTTGGCAGGGCGGTTTGAAATCCGATAAGGCGCGCCGAACTCCCCAGAGATAGGGGAGGACGCTTCGATATGCCTGCAGGGTCCGAATCAGTCCCATGCGTCCGCCATCGCGCATTAGCAGGTGCCGGTCCTGCTCAGCATCCTCTTCTGATAGCGAGTTGACATCGGCAAGCGCATGGCGGCGGATATAATTCGATAAGAAAATAGAAAATCGTTCATCGGGAAGCACGGCGCTCTGCAGGCGGGGCGGTAAAGCAATGGCGGCGGCGACAGGAGCGGGGATGTGAAATCCGGAGAGGGTGAGGGTTGTGTTAAGGATGGTGAGGCTGGCGACGCGTTTTGGGTTGCGCGCCGCAAATCCCATGGTGAAGGGTCCGCCGACATCGTGGCAAACCAAATGCGCGTGTTGGATGCCGAGTTCCTCTAAGAAAAGTCCGAAGATCCGTTCGAATTCGGAAAATCGGTAGCGTTCTCGGTCCTGGGGTTTGTCGGAAAGTCCTGCCCCGTACAAATCCCATGCGACAACAGGTGCCCGATGGGCGAGGAGAGGGATTAGTTTTCTGTAGACAAAGCTTGAGCGGGGAATCCCATGGGTAAGGACGAATGGCGTATCGCCGCCCCGGTCTTCGCTTCGGTAGAAGATACGGAGACCATCCACTGTGACCGTGTGTCCAGCAGCGGGTGAATCGATCATTCCTGCGTACGCAAATCGCTCGCTATTTCTTCTCGGCTTTTCCTTTTTTCTCTTTCTTGAGGTCGTTGAGACGGCCCTTGAGATCGTTGAGAAGTTCCTTGCTCAGCTTATCGAGATCCTTAAAGTTGAACTCGTGCCATGCCCGGTGGATATTGTCGACGAGTTTGTTCATTTTTTGAATCTCACCTTTGCGCCCGGTTGATTCGTAATAGAACTCGGCCCATTTCTGGTACCCCTCGGCGTGACTGAGCCGCTTCATAATGGTGCGGGACTGCTCGACGATTTCGGGGTGATTCTTGGTCTTTTCGTTGTGACAGGTCGCGCAAGCGTCTACGACGATCGCCTTGAAATAGGTTCTCGAACTCATGGAGCTGTGGCAGGTGACGCAGTTGGGTCCGGATCCGGTTTTCTGAAGAAGACGGTAGTGCTCACTCTTCATGAAGTGGTCTTTGATCTCGCTGTGACACATTCCGCAGGTTTTCGGGATGTTGCGGAAATTCAGCGCACTTTCAGGATCCGACTGTTGGAGTATTCCCTCGTGTGCTAGTTCCTTGGTCTTTTCCTCGGGATTGCCTCCATGGCAATCGGAGCAGGAGACCCCCGAGGTTTCGTGGGCCGATCCGGTCCAGTTTTGGAAGTACTCATAGAGTTTTTTGTTCCGGACCTTTAGTTTGTTGTCGTCATGGCATTGGGTGCAGCTGTCAAATTCCGATGCCGAAAGGGTGACGGCCGGAAAAGAAAAAACAAAAAGTATGAGGATGGCGCCGCTTAGTGCGCGCTTGAATTTATTGTTATTCATGACAATCTCCGCAGATATTTTTCTCGACATTTTTTTTCAAGCGAATCTTCTTGTGCGCGCCTATCTCGTGGCATTGGACGCAGGACCCGTTTTCCGTATGCATCGCATGCGGCATGGACTTACCCTTGAATTTCACTGTCTCCGGAGGGACTTTAACGCCAACCGTTGAGTGGCACATCGTGGCGCAGTAATTTCCGTTTAGAAGCGGATCTTCCGACAAGTCCGCTAGGCCGACTTCCAGTTTCTTCCCGGCCTGATTGAGCTTCGCGTTTGTTTTGCGCAGGAGCTCGGATGCCAGGTAGATATTGTGGTCCCCGCGCGAGGTCTTCACGAAGTCGTACCACCGCGTTGCGTCGGCTAATTGCTTCTGGACGGATTTTTCCTTGGTCCCTCCGGTCTTGGCGGCCGCAATCTTGGCGGCTTTGAGCTTCTCGTTGAGAACCGTGAGCGTCGTTTTAAGTTCCGTCTGGGTTTCCTTCCAAATGCCTTTAAATTCTTTCCCGTGGCACTTTACGCAGGCTTCTTCGGATGCCGTGAAGTCGGTTCCGTTATGCCCGCCGTTTCCGTTTTTGGTTTCTTTGTAATGGCAGCCCACGCAGTCGACTCCGGCCTGGAACATCGGGCTAGGCATGTCCGCCACGCCGAGTTTAGAGACGCGGCCGGTATACATATCCATCTGCCCGCCGTGTTTGGCCGTGTGGCAATAGGAGCATTCAAAGCGCACCGTGGCCATATGTTCCTTGGGCGGAGCTTCGGGCGTCGGGGATTTTTCTCCGCCGAGGTCCGCCATGCGTGAGCCGCCCTGTTCCACGTAGCCGTGGCGCATCTCTTGGTGGCAATGGAAGCAGGCGACATTGTGCTTGGTGACGTGGTTCTCGTGCAGGGCCGGTACGTCTGCCATCTGAGCTAATTTTTCGGCCTCGTTGTGGCAGGTGAAGCAGCGGTCCTGCTTTGCTTCGCCGGTGCCTTCCAGTACGTCGATGTGGCAATTGCTGCAGGCGACATTCCGCTTCGTGACGAAATCCTTGTGGTTGTACTTCATGTTGCCGATATCGAATGTTTTAGGCGGAAGGGTGTGGCAGCCCAGGCAGCCCCCCAAGGGCTTCATCTCGCGCCCCTCGCCCATGCCCTTGAAGTGGCACAGGTAGCAGGTGTCGTAGGTGACCTCTACATGTTTTCCCATAACCATCTGGGAGTGGCACGACACGCAGCGCAGTTGTCGTCCCCGCCGCGTATCGCTTAGATGGGGGCGGTGGTCAAACTTGATGCCCTTAAGAGTCACGATTTTTCCGCCATTCAATAGGCGTTTGGAGTGGCAGCCTGAACGCAGGCAGGAGGAATCTTCGACTTCCGCGTAGGGTTTAGACGAATAGGTCCTGGTTACGAATTTAGCGACTTGGGAGAGGGCCTGGAATTTTTTCCAGAGGATTACCTTCTTTTCCGCGGGGGGGTAATGGCATTTGACGCACGCGACATCCTTGTGCGGGGAGTCCTTCCATGCGTCGTAGTACGGCTGCATGATGTGACACGATTTACAGAATCCGGGAGTTTCGCTGTACTTAACCATCCCGCCGGTCCCGGCAAGAGCAAAAAGAAAACCCACGCCTAATACGATGAAGAAGGTCTTGGCGACGTGGATGCGGACGTTTTTGGAGTCATCCGAATAGCGGATGAAGATGCCCATTTTGTTGAGCAGGCGCCGCCACCAGGCGAGTTTATGGACAGGTGTCTTCGGCTCTGATAACTCGATTTTTGGGCGGGCGGAAAACAGCCTTTTAATCCAGGTGAAAATGCTCCAATCTTCTTGTTTTTTGCTCATGATATCGCCGCACGCTGCCTTATAGATAGCAACGAAGTCGCCAATAAGAGATGAGATTCACTTGTTTTTTCGGTGTATATAGCCGGTAAGCCACGCCCAGCTCATCGGATAGATGTCGGGATCGAAAATAACCCAATAAAAGTGCCAAACCGCAATCGCCAGGCAGGCCAAGATAGCTTCGTAGAGATGAAAGACGGTCGCTAAATCCGCCGCCCAGGCAGGCAGGTAGGCCAGGGTAAGGTTTGGGAATGCTAGAACCAATCCCGAAATGAGCATCACAAAAGAGCCCCAGATGAGAGCCCAATATTCTGATTTCTCAATGTAATTGAAGGGGTGGGAAAGTTTCGGCTTGGTTTTACGCAGGCCGGCATTATAGGCGCATAGCTTGAACGCTTCGGCTATGTCCGTGGGCACGGGCATCAGCCCTCTTAGAAGTGTCTTTCCCCGCTTGGAGGAGATCATGTAGAGGACGTGGTAGACCCCGGTTATAAAAAATAGAAGTGCCGCGCTTCTGTGGGACCATCGCCGCGCGGTTTCATCGAGACCCCACGCGGGCCAAGCCCACCAAGCGTCCGGGTACATTAATAGAAACCCCGTGTAGGCAAGCGCCATAAAGGACAAGGCATTTACCGCATGCTGTATGCGTTCGCTGACGGTCATCCGGAGTTCTGTGTCGTGGAGGCCGCCGGATGCGCGGCCCCGGATAAGTTTGCGCAGGAAATCCAGGCCATTGTGAAGCAGCATCCCCCCGATAACGAGGGGGATTAGCAGGAGATAAAAGGTTCTCACGAATCTGATCAGGAAATGATCCGTCGCGTCTTGACCATGGATATGGGTCGCACTCAGCCGGCTTCCGGCCCCCTCATGACACTTTCCGCATGTTCTTTGCAGATTATCCGGATGGATGGTCGAATCCGGGTTTGTATGCTTAAGGACGGCGTGCGACCCGTGGCAGGAGGCGCAATCGGCAACGTGTAAATCTCCCCGCTTTCGCGCGAGTCCGTGATAAGACTTGGAGTAGGTTGCTAAACGGTCGATCGGGAGGCCGAATTTCCGGGCCAAACGCTCCGAGGTATGGCAGGCAATGCAGGTCTTAACAACAGCGCGTTGGTTCAGTGTTGAGTCCGGGTTTCTAGGGGATAGAATCGTGTGCTCCCCGTGGCAGGTCGTACAGACGGGGGATTCCTTGTAGCCGTTGCTGACGGCTGCTCCGTGCACACTTTTGTTGTAGTCCGCCTCAATCGTTGGATGGCAGCGTCCGCAGGTTTTCGGGATATTCCGCCAAAAAACCCGGCTTCGGCTGTCGGCCGAGTCGTAAAGCGCATGAGTACCATGGCAGTCGGTGCAGACCGCCGCCGCTAAATTATCCTTGCCGAATGCGAGACCATGAACGGTGTGGGAGTAGGAGTGATAGGGCTTTTCTTCGGTGGGATGCGCGTCTTGCATGCGTTTGGGATCGTCGTGGCAGCGGCCGCAGAGGCCGGGTATTTCCTCGCGTTGAATGGCGGGATCTCCGTCCTTTGCCTTTGGCATGGAGTGCGGTTTGCCATGGCAGTCCCGACAGGAAGCGGCTTGGGGATGTCCCTGCCGGATGGCTTGGGCGTGGGACGATTTTTCGTACCCATTTGCGGCGGCAGGGTGGCATAGGCTGCAGGAAACGGGTTTGAGCTTTTCGGGATGGGGAAATTCCTCTCCCGCGGCATCTATATGGCAGGAGGCGCAATCCAGCTTTCCGTGCGCGGATTTAGCGAATTCCCCGGACGGGACGTTTTCTTCGTGGCATTCAAGGCATGTCTGCGCGCCCTCGGAAAGTCCCGCTGCGAACAGAGGAGAACCATATGTAAATGCCGACAGAACGAGGGCGGTCCCCAAAATTAGAATTTCCATTGTCTTCCATTATTTTTCCCGCAACGATTCAGCCCAATAATAAATCCGCCAGCCCTCAATGGAGGGCTGGCGGATTTGCTGACTGTTCCAAATAGTTACTTGGCGCGTTTTGCCTTGGCTTCCTCTCCTCGATTGACATGGGGGTTATGGCACCCGCTGCAAGTCGTAACCTTCAGGGAAATGGTGTTCTTCTTTTCCGGTTTTTTCGCCTTCATGTGCTTGCTGCCCGGTCCGTGGCAGGA
Organism: Elusimicrobiota bacterium; assembly: GCA_041603335.1. Classification (GTDB taxonomy): domain Bacteria; phylum Elusimicrobiota; class Elusimicrobia; order UBA1565; family UBA1565; genus UBA1565. Next base: position 11,187 of record JBFIEP010000034.1, read on the forward strand.
TTCGCACTGGACGTTCTCGAATTTTGCGTTGTGCTCGGCAGGCTTAGCGAGATCGTAGCCGCCTTTTCCGTATCCGGTCGTGTGGCACGCGAGGCAGGAAGGGTCTTTTTTCTCGTCGCCGACCAGGGCTGAGAAGTTATTTGCGTGCTTCATTTTAGTCCAGGTCGCATGCTGCTTTTTGTGGCACATCTTGCACTTTTTTTCGCCAATGTACTCCGCTCCCTTTTGGCCTGCGGGCGCTGCAGACACACCGGAGGTAAACAGCCCTAAAAGGGCAATCGTGACCGCCGTACATGTTATTAATCTCATTTTTCCTCCAGGAATCTACAGATTTCAGTAACTTCTCTCAATCTTCCAGCAACAATATGACCATTAAAACGGGAATAAAACCCTCCGATCGGCGTCCTTACGCGGGAGGGGCTAGAAGCGTTCTCAGCGTTTCTTCTAGGATTTTGGGGTCAAGGGGCTTGCCGATGAGTTCTTTCGCGCCAAGGAGCATGGCATCGGTGCGTTTGTCGCTGTCGGCGTTTGCCGTCATGACGACAATGGGGCTGTCGCAGCGTTCCGCCATTCCGGCGAGCGCCTCAAGCCCCGTAATGCCGGGAAGTCCGATGTCGGTTAAAATCAAATCAGGACGAAACGCCGTGATCATCGTGAATGCCTGTTCCGCGCTTTCTGCGTGTTGGACGGCATGGTTCCACGACTCAATAAGCTGTTTAACGGATGCTGCTAGGGCTTGATCGTCTTCAACGATGAGGATCGTGCTCATTTCTTCTCCAATTTAAGAAGATTCTGCAGTTCGTCCGCTACGGCACGATGTCCCTCGGGTGTCCAGTGCCGACCGTGTTTTGGGAAGATGTGCGGTGTCGTGAGTTCGACAAAATCGATTCCTTGCTCTTTGAGAAAGGCAGCGAGACGCGGATCTTTCCCTTGAATCCCGACAGCAAAGGCGGCACCCCGTGAAGTCACGAAGGTTTGGATCGCGGCGACCAGCGATTCGGATGGATCGGGAACTCTCACGGCTTTGGGGCGGGACGTGCGGTCATACAGGAAGAGAAGTCCCCGCATCAGCCAGCTTTCGAATAGGAAGCGGTTGCGGGCGTAGAAAAAATTCATATATTTCGGAACGGGAAGGCCGCGTAGGTGAAGCTGGCCGTCTTTTTCCGAGAAATAGGGTTTGTAGTAACCGCCGTAGCGGACATTGGTTGAATTGTCTTTGCGGTCATTTTGGGAAGAGAATATGAGGACGACAATGTCCGGAGTTACCCGCTCGTATTCACGTTGGAGGAGCATGAATTCTTGATCGGTTCCGTAGCCGCTAACTCCTAAATTGAAGATTTCCCATGTTGGAAGCCGTTTTCCCAGGACCTCGGTGAAGCGGTCGCTGCGTTTAACATCGTATCCCCAGACGTAGGAATCCCCCAGGACGGCGATGCGGCGTTTACTCTTCGGGCCGTGTTCCTTGTCGCGAAATCCCCGGCTGTTATGGC
>JBFIEP010000035.1:0-12651 GCA_041603335.1 Elusimicrobiota bacterium
CGCCTGTCCCTGCAACCACATAGACGGTTCCGTTAATCGATTTGGTGCGTTCGTAGTGGTGATCGTGTCCCTGGAGGACCAGATCGACTCCATATTTTTTAAAGAGCGGCTCTAAAGCGGCGCGAACGCTCCTGCTGCCGCCATGCTTCCCAGAGGAATAGGCCGGAACGTGGATGAGTGCGATCTTCCAGCGCGCGGTCGATTTTTTAAGTTTGGCGTTGAGCCATTTCCATTGGGCGCTCCCCTTTGCTATCGGGGCAGCCGGTTTTATTCCATAGCCTTCAAAGTTTGTGTCGAGAGAATAGAATTCAACGTCTCCGATTAAAAAGGAGTAATAGCGCGGCCTATGGTGGATTTTTTTATAGGTCTGAAAACGCCGTTCTGCTTTTCCTGTTCGGGTTATGTAGTTTCCATAATCGTGATTTCCGATGACCGGGTAGAATGGAACTCGCTCTAACAGTTTACGGTAGGGATCGAAATATTTCTGATCGTAATGCTTGTCCTTACCGCGCGGATATACGATGTCGCCCAATACCACTACAAATTGAGGGCTATACCCCGTGAGTGCTTCGGCGACGCGTAATTGATCTGCATTTCCTTTTCCGGAATCTCCGAAGGCGGCAAAGCGGATTTTGCTTCCCGCAGCCGGGAGGGCTTGGGCCTCCCAGCGTTTTCCAGCGGCTTCATATTCGAAGACTTTCCCCGCTTGGAGATCCTTCCAGGTTCCGCATTTGTCCTCGGTTTCCCGCCAGCATACGCGCATAGACCCTGTCGTCGCGTCAACGATATAAGGCCCTCTTAGAGCGGCGGCAGGGGCAGCCGCTAGGACGAGCAATAGGAGCGTATTCCTCACAACCCGATCCTATCAAAGTACAATGCACCGATGCCGATTTTGCCGACACGCGATGAGATCCGCTCGATGTGGACTCTGGCCGCTCCGATAGCCCTTATGCAGTTGGGGATGCATTTCTACGGGGTCGTTGATACGTTGTTTATGGGGCGTCTTGGTCCCACGGAGTTGGCTGGTGTTGGATTGGGCGGTTCGACATTCTTTACGCTCCTCCTCTTTGGGATGGGATTGTTGCTGGGTGTCGACTCCTTATCCTCACGGGCGTATGGGGCCGGGCGGGAAGATGAAAGCGCTGAAATTTATATTCACGCGATCGTGATTTCAATTGTCGTTTCTTTCCCATTATTTTTGATGGTGGGGCTTGTGGCTCCGTTCTACGTTTTCATAGGGGTTGATGCCTCCGTCGCGGCGGTTGCGCTAAAGTACCTGTCGACCCTGCGTTGGATGACGCTTCCCTTTTTGTTGTTCGCGGCCAGCCGTCAATACTTGACCTCTCTTAATGTGACCCGCCCATTGTTGCTTGCAATACTCGCGGGCAACCTGGTTAATGTTGTTTTAAATTATGGTCTTGTTTTCGGACGTCTCGGTATGCCGAAGCTTGGGGTGACCGGCTGTGCCCTCGCGAGCGTAACGAACTCGATTGTGATGTTGGGCATCGTTGCTTGGGCTACTTTCGGCCGCGTGAAGCGTTCCGGATATTTGTTCTTCGCTTTGCGGAAATCCGTCATGCGGGATCTTATTGCACTCGGTTTGCCGGCAGGGCTGCAGCTGCTTGTTGAAGTCAGTATGTTTTCCCTGGTAACGACATTTATGAGTCGATACGGTTCCATCCCGACAGCGGCACATCAGATTACGATGACGCTGGTAAGTGTCTCTTTCATGGTTCCGCTCGGTGTGTCGTTTGCGGCGGCGGTTCGTGTCGGTCAGGAAATCGGAAGAGGCGATCCTGCTTCCGCGATCCGGGCGGGGCGTACAGCCTTGTTCATGGGTGTTGGGTTTATGGGGTTAACGGCGGTTGCCTTTTGGACCATTCCGGGAATTTTGGCAGGACTTTTTACTTCGGAACCCGAGGTCATCGCACTGAGTGCTTCTTTCTTGTTCGTCGGCGGGTTATTCCAAATATTTGACGGGATGCAGATCGTTCTAAATGGTTCGATCCGTGGGTTAGGAGAGACCAAGATCCAATTCTTAGCGTCTATCCTTGGATTTGGCTGTATCGGACTACCGTTGGGAGTCTGGTTATCCTTTCGCGGGGGATTAGGCCCGATAGGATTGTGGTACGGACTCCTGACAGGTCTGTGCCTAACCGGGATCGGTCTTTTCTTTGTATGGCGAGCGCGTGCGAGAGCGCTACTTGGCGATGGACAATAGCTCGACTTCAAAAACCAGCGTCGAACGCGGCGGGATCGACGGCGGTCTTCCGGCTGAGCCGTACGCGATCGGGAAAGGGCATATTAGTTCCGCCTTTGTTCCGACGGACATCAATTGCACGCCTTGCGTCCAGCACGAAATAACCTGGTTTAGACCGAAGGTCGCGGGCTGACCGCGGGTCACGGAGCTGTCAAAAACCTTTCCGTCAGGGAATGTCCCGTGATAATGGACGGTTACCTTGTCGGTGGATTTTGGATTTTCGCCGGAACCTTTCTTGATTTCCCGGTAGATGAGTCCGGATTCAAATTTTTGGGCCCCTTTGACCTTGGCCGCCTTGTCGAGATATTTCCTGCGGATGGCTTCCTTTCGGTCGAGGCTGAGTTGGCGGATTTTTCCGCGGTAATCCTTAACGGCCACCAGCGGTTTCTTCCCGTTTAGTTTGTCTTCAAAACCCTTCATGACAAACGAGCGTTCCTTTGGATCGAAATTAAATTCGTTGAGAATCTGGGACGCGATATCCGATCCAAGGGCGTAAAGGGTCTTTTGCTCATCTGTTTTCGGTTTAGCGGCCTTTGCGGCAAGAGCTAAACCGGCGGAATTTAAAACCACAAAAAGGGTGAGAAGAATTCGCATAAAGCCTCCGTAGGTGATGTCCATCATATTTGATAGCGTTGGGTAATGGCAAGACGAAGATCACAGCAAGGAAAGAAAAAGAGCCCGCGCTCCTCACGACGAGCGAAGGCATTCGCCGCTATGAACCGGAAGTTTGTTAAGCCCGTTCAAGCGAAGCCGCAGGCCGCCCCAGCGAATTTGGTCGAAGGACTCGTCCAGCATCATGGAAGATTTGCCTTCGTTATCCCCGATGCCGGTGGGGGCGATTATTATGTTTCAGATGATTCCTTACGCCTGGCCATGGACGGTGACCGGGTCGCGGTTCGCCCGCGGTCCGGCCGCGGGGGAGACCGAAAGGAAGGGACGATCGTGCGGATTCTCTCGCGCGGACGCAAGACGGTCGTGGGACGTTTGGCCCGCCGGGGGAGCCGATGGACGGTTGAGCCCGATGAGGGTGAAGGCATCGAAGTCCTCGATTTCGCAAAGGGTTTGAAGCTGGAGCGCGGAGTGATGGTTGTTGTTAAATTGACCCGTTTCCCCGCCGAGAAGCAGGCAGCGGGCGGCACCGTGAATGAAATTCTGGGTGATGCGGGTTCACCGCGGGTACGCGCCAATGCGGCATTGCGGTCGCGTGAATTGCCGGATCACTTTCCTCCTTCAGTCCTCAAGGAGGCGGCTAAGTTTCCTGAACGCCTCACGAAACCGATGTGGAGCGGCCGCCGGGAATTATTCGATCTTCCGCTGTTTACGATTGACGGTGCCGATGCGAAGGATTTTGATGATGCCGTTTCTCTTGAGAATCTTGGCGGAGGGCGTTTGCGCCTTGGGGTTCATATCGCGGATGTCTCGGCTTACGTAAAGCCCGGGACAACCATTGATGAGGAGGCCTACGAGCGCGCGACGAGTGTGTATCTTCCGGGCCGTGTCGTTCCCATGCTCCCGCCAAAGCTTTCGGATCATTTATGCAGTCTTATGCCCCGTGTTGAACGGCTTGCCTTGTCCTGTTTTATGGATCTCGATCACGCCGGAAAGGTCCGTTCGTCGCGTTTCGAAGAAACCGTGATTCGGAGCTGGAGACGATTTACCTACGAGGACGTCGAGACTATCTTGTTGGGCAAGCGGGAGAAGGCTTGTCCGCCGGTTGTTCAGGATGCGGTTATCCGCATGGGGAAGCTCGCCAAGAAAATTACCGCGGCGCGGATGCGCCGGGGCGCGCTCGATCTCGACATGCCTGAATATAAGGTTGAAGTCGACGATAAGGGCGACCCGGTTTCTGTCGAACGCAGGGAACGTCTTGACAGCCACCGCCTGATCGAAGAATTCATGATCCTCGCCAACGAGGCGGCCGCGCGTCATCTAATCAAGAAAAAACAGGGGTCGCTCCATCGTATCCATCCCGATCCGGATCCGGGAAAACTTGCCGATCTTGCGGGAGAACTGAAAAAGCTCGAGGTAAAGGTTCCTCCGGGATTGGTCAAAGGCGACCCGGCTGCCATTGGGCGTGTTCTCTCGATTGCGAAAGACCATCCGCTTGGCGACACGATCGGAATTTTGACGGTTCGAAGCCTGAAGCAGGCGGCGTATTCTGATGAGCCTTCCGCGCATTTCGGCTTGGCCTCACAGGCGTATACGCACTTCACATCTCCGATTCGACGTTACCCTGACTTACTGGTGCACCGTGCCCTTAAGGCTACCATGGGAAAAACCCGCGGAGTTGACCCGAGACTAAAAGGAAGTGCTTTGAAGAAAGCAGGAGTCCACTGTTCGGACCGTGAACGTCTTGCCGCAGAGGCGGAGCGCGAGTCGGTAGAAGCCCTTCGTATCGCCTATTTAGCCCAGGGATTGCCGCGTACTCTTGAGGGCAAGGTGACGCGGCAATTGGGATACGGTGCATTGGTGACGTTGGACGAAACCGGGGCCGTTGGATTGGCGCGTGGTCTGCGCGCGCCGATGGGTTCGCTTGTGAAGGTCAAGGTGCATCGTGTCGATGTGACAAAGCGTCAATTGGAGCTGCTGCCCGCGTGAAAAAGAAGCCCGCCCGGTTCCCGGAACTCGTGAAAATCATGACCAAGCTTCGCGGTCCGGACGGTTGTCCATGGGACCGGGAGCAGACCCATGAATCCCTGATTAAATATCTGCGGGAAGAAACCCGCGAAACAGCAGCCGCGATCAAGGCTAAGGATTACGACAATCTTGCCGAAGAATTGGGCGATGTCCTCTTGCAGGTTCTATTTCATTCCGAAATGGCCTCCCAAGCGGGTTATTTCAATATCGATGATGTCCTGACAATCCTTAGGGATAAGCTGGTTCGAAGACATCCCCATGTCTTTTCAAACGGGAATAAAGAGAAGATTTCCGCTGATGAAGTCGTCCGCCGCTGGAAGGTCATCAAGGCCGGCGAGAAGAAGCGCCGTAATTAGAGGCCCCCAGGGGTGAATCCCATGGGCCCTTCGTCCTCTCTTTTCTACCCCTAAAGTCCCGCACCGACCGGTTTTAAATGCGCTAATTTCGTTTAAATCGCATGGGAATAGGTACTTCTCATGCTTTGGGTTTTAGCGACAGGTGTGTTCTGGAGCTAATGCCTAAAAAGAAATGCCCTGAGGGCTCATTTCAGGGAATTTGTTTGGGAGTACCCTGGTGTTAGATACACGATTGAGAGGTTCCACAGATGATGACTAATAAACTTTTCGCAACTCTACTGACAACGACGCTCGCGGCGGCGCCTGCTTTCGCGGGATCGCTGTCATTGCGTTTGGGAGACATTAAAACGCTTCGCAATAGCGGCATTTCCCAGGGCAGTATTTCGGATGCGGCCCTCGTTCCTTCCTTTCAGGGAGCCCGGGTTATCCCGGCTGACTATAAGCGAGAAGCGGGCCCCGGTGTTGTGGATCCGGACGCTCCCCCGCCGAATTTAGGGAAGTCCCATTATCAGAAGCTTGCTTTGGGGATTCGATCGATTGAAAGCGAAGCGATTGGCGAGGATGTTCTCCAGCAAATCGGAAGTTCTCTCTCTTCTTATGAATTGCAGCGGCTACTGGATCGAATGGTTCAGCTCGATAAGATGTCGGTAGATGGGATGGCTGCGCCTAGGTGGACGGCGGTGATCGATAAAATGATCGCAACGGGAAAAGAGAAATTTGAACCGGCCAAGGCAAATTGGCCTGAAGTCGTGGATTTGATGATTAAGGAGGCCTACGGCGGGCTTAAGGATCCTTTCTCGCAGTTTATGAATCCTAAGGAAAGCGCCGCGATGGTGAAGAGTATGTCCGGCGGCGGCTATTCCGGAATCGGTGCGCAGTTGGCGGAGGACCCTAAGGGTATTAAGCTCGATCTTATTTTCCCCAATTCCCCAGCCGAAGCCGCAGGGCTCAAGGACGGCGACATTGTAACGCATGTCAACGGTGTTTCGATTGCCGGAAAAAGTACGGGCGAAGCGGTTAAGCGGATCGTCGGAAAAGCCGGTACGAAGGTAACGCTGACTGTGGAGCGCGGTGGTGCGACGGCGAAGGATATCGACGTAACCCGCGGCAACATTTCGCGCCCCAATGTCCTTGCTGAAAATCTCGGCAACGGAATGGGTTATGTCTATTTCGGCGGCTTTAATGACGGGACCGATGCTCAGGTAATCGGTGAGATTGATAAATTGAAGGGGCAAGGGGTCACGAAGATGATCTTGGACGTTCGCGGCAATCCAGGCGGACGTGTTGATGTTGTCGCGGAGATCGCTTCGGAATTTCTTCTCGATAAACAGCAGATCCTAACCTTCCGGCGCCAGGGGAAGATCTCCTCTAAGTTCACCACCGATGGCGATGGACAATTCAAAGACATGGAGTTGGTGGTTCTTGTCAACGGCAATTCGTATTCGGCCAGCGAGATCCTCGCGTTGACGATGAAGGATTTAAAGCGCGGGGCCGTCGTTGGGTCGACGACCGGCGGAAAGGGAACGGCTCAGTCGGTGATGGTCGGTCAGCAGAAAACGCTGATTGAAACCCCGCAGGGTGTCGCTCAGATGACGCAGCCTACCGGGCGTATCGGTAAGGTGACCTCCGAGCGCTGGCATGGTCCCAAGGGGGGGTCGATTGATGGGGAACGTGACCCAAACAACGGGAGCATCGTTCCCGGAACGGGCGGCGTCGTCCCTACCGTTGAGGTGAAGGTTAGCGAAGACGAAGAGCGTGCGGTTATGAAGCAGCTTTATCGCAAAATGTACGGCGCAAAACCCAAGGCCCCGATCGTCGAGGATAAGGTTCTCGAAAAGGCCAAGGAGATCCTTAGCCGCGACGCGAGCTAATCGCCCGAAAAGATTAACGGAAGCAGCAACGCCCCCGGGGATTCTTTCCGGGGGCGCTTTTCTGTGAGTCCCTCTAAAATTTCATGCGCAGCGCGTTCAAGAAGTTCGGTGTATTTCCCCCCATCATATTCAAGCGCCCCTTCCAGGAGTGCAAGAGGTTGGACGCGCCATTCCCTGACGGGATCCTTGGCCGAGGCGATTACGAAACGCAAGGTCTCACCCCGGTGCAGGGAAAGGCCGTAGGCCGCGAGTTTCTTCGCGGCGATTGCCTGCGGGGAGTTTCCGCGGTATTCGTCGGGCGTTTTGGAAACGTGCATCGTGATCGCAAGTTCCTCGGCGGAAACGCCGCCGCTGCGAAGCCGGTCCCGGATCGCGTCTGCTAGTTTTTGAAGCGAGGGGACAAGACGGCGGCAGGCATCGACGGAATCGGCGCGGGCAAGCCGCACGAGCATGCGATTTTGCAGATTTTTCAGAATTTCGGGAGTATCACGCCGCCTGAGCGCCAGACCGCGGATTTTTAAAGTTCCATCATGAAATGCGCCGAAGTATTTAGAGGGGACGCCCGAGCCGGGATCCATCCGCGAGGGGCAGAAGCGAATCCACTTGTAAACACCCTCGGTCGCAAGCGGAACGCCGCTTTCTTTTTCAATCGCTTTGCGCAGTGCTTCATAGTCGACGCCGGGGCCGCCCTGCAGCCAGAGTGCGTCGACCATCGCGTGCAGCATGCGAAAGCCGCGTTTCTCGGCGGCGTCCTTTGCGCGCAGGAGAACCTCCCGTCCGCATGCGGTAACGCATTCATGGGATTCAATTTTTCCAAAGCGCGCATTTTTAAATCCGAGGTAGCCGAAGCAGCAAACGAGAATCCATTTGAAGGCATCGGAACGCGCCTTGTAGATTCCCGCGCGGGGGGAAATTGATTTCGACATTTTTTTATACGCGGCGCGCTTGGTCAGGATCGGAGCGAGAACCTTTGGAACGATTCCTATGCGGCGCGTGCAGAGGTGATGTCCGATTTCCGGGACCTTGTTGTCCGGGCAGCAGGGGCAGTTCACGGTTTCCGGTGAGATGTTCCAGTCGACCATGAGGGTCGGATACATCGACGTGAAATCGTATTCGACGATTTCCTCATGCCAACCGATGTCGGGTTCGTAAACGAGTCCGCCCTTGTCTGCGACAACCAGGGCGGTTGCGGGCCGGAAATCTTCCGCCTGTTGTTTATCCATAGGGATAAGCACCCCGTCCAGGATTGCCCGGTGCATCTGCATCGAGGTGAGCGATGTTCCGATGGTCGAGCGCGCCGCCCGCTGCACGGGAATGCGTGCGACCCGTGCGATTTCCAGTAATCCGTGGAGGCCGCTTTCTTTATGCATGAAGCTGTTGCGCATATCGATGTGCCAGCGTCCCGAAAGATACCGGACGCCCATTTGGTAGACGGTGCGGCCGTAGGTGTAGAAGCTTCTGCCGCCGCCGCCTGTGACGCCGCGTTTTAAATCGCGGGAGAGGGGAAGGGGGACGTCGTATTTTTTTGACCAGAGATTTAATTGGGGCATCAGCCAGCTGTCGCCCCATTCCGTGAGAATGAGATCGGGATCCCATTCATGCAGACGATCTGCAAGGGATTGGAGCTGCTCTTCGAGTCGTCCTTCGAGTTCGTGTTCGACATCCCCGTACGTAAGAGTTAGTTTGCCGCGCGGAGCATGATTGGGATCTATTTTCCCGGCGGTGTCTGACCCCGCGAGCGCGAGCTTCATTGTTTTTAAGGAAGGGAGTTGGTAGTCGAGCGCCCACGGGTCATCCTTGAGTTCCCAGTCTAGAAGACGTCCCGTTGCGGCGTCGACTTCAAAAACACATCGTGCTGTCGGAAAATGCCCGCGCTCGTAGTGGTAGGACTGAACGTGATGGATATCCGCGTCGTAGAGCGAAAACCCGAGTGTCTTGAGTTCTGAAACGAGAGGGCCGTGCGCGCGGATCGGGACCCGTGCTTCGAGGACTTCGATTTCCTTTCCGGAGTAGAGTTCTTTCCCTACGCTCCAGCGAAGATCGGCATTTCTTTTTCCGAGGAAGGTTTTTGCGCTGCCAAGTTGGGAGGGCGTCCCGGCTATGCGTAAGCCGGGACGCCAGGGATCTAGGAAGTGATGATGTTTCCCATCCGGGGAGAGGACCCAGATGCGAATCCCTTCGGACTCCGTATACGCATCGAAGAGCCACCCATCAATGCGTAGTGCTCGGCGGACCATGATTCAACTTCTTCTATAAAAACGTATTGCTGTGGGCACATTGCTCCCCCCTTCTCCCGCGCCCCCCTGGGGGGCTTTGGGGGGTCCCTAAGCAAGAATTAATTAATTTTTTTAGAGAGGGCCCAACCTCCCTCAGAGGGAGGGCGGGAGCAGGGTGAGCTGAGTTCGTTCTCATTTTAAAAGCCTCTCCAACTCCAAACTCATCCTCACAATTTCTTTCCTCGCGGCATTTCCGTCCCTTGCCAGGAGGCGCCGCGCCCGTAAGAGAATTTCTTCCCGCGGCCAAAGCTTCCCGTTAGTTCCCATGTTTTGTCTTCGCTTCCATTTCGGCTAATTGTCGTGCGAGGCCGACGAGCATCGCCATAAATACCGTCTCCAGCGGTACCGCGCGGCTCGCCATCGCCGCCGGCGCGGCATGCCGCCGTGCTATCCGCCAAAGTGCGTCGAAGGCCTCTTGGTCTTCGCGTCTTAGTGCCCGGCGGAAATGCTTCCAATCCTCCTTTTCGAATTGGAGCGTGCGGATAATAGTTGGCAGTGTCCGTCCCATGTCGCTTACTCAAACGTGGAGTCCTCCTCTAATTGGTGTCCGGACCGCCGGCGGCAGCGGCCAATCAAAGGTTGTGTCTTCAGGATCCTCGTCCTCGTTTACGCGAAGTTCCGGATCAAGGCCGAGAGCGGAAAGACTTACGGGCCCGTTGACTTCCGAGAAGCGCGAGACGCGATCACTGTCTTCAAGGAGCGCCGCTTCGACGATCGCGCGTTCGGGTGTCGTTTTCCGTTCGACGCCGAGAATGATCCACTGAGCGGGAAGGCGGTGCAGTGCGTCAAGGAATCGCGGCAGCAGGCGTTCCATCTCCTCTATTGGAAGATCTTCATCGAGAAAGGGTGCGAGCGGATCTGAGAGAATGATTGTCTCGCCTTTCCAGACAGCGGGAAGTTTGGTGCGTATCATTGTCTCCAGTTGGTAGACGTTGAAGGGACGGGCGAGTTGGATGCCGGCTAAAGCTTTCTGCGGATCAATTCCCTGATTGCGTGCGGTGCGGCTAAGACCGTAGGCATCAAAGCGGTTTCCCACATCAATCCAATAGACGCGTTTCCCATGGGCGAGTGTCGGCGAGAGCGCCGATAAAAACCATGAGGGAAGCCAAGACGACCCGAGTATTGTGTGTACCATAGACAAACCACCTCCGTGCCTCTAGAGAGAGGCTGATTAAAAATTGGTTGTTGAAGCGTCTTCTAGGAGTAGTTACGGATGAGGCCGACAACGAGACCAACCACGCGGAACTCCTTTGTGATTGGGCTGTAGTTCGGGTTCTCCGACTCCAACTGCCACGACGCGCCTCGTTTCTTGAGGCGTTTTACGACACCTTCGGCATCTTCTTCGGTCACGCCGATAACCAGTTGGCCATCGCGTGCGGTTTGGGCAGGGCGGACCTGAATGAAGTCGCCTTCGAGAATGCCTGCGCCGGTCATGCTGTCGCCGCGTACGCGCAGGACAAAGTCTCCGCGTTTGGCTGAGTCAGGATCGACGCGCAAATGTCCTTCGATATCTTCTTGGGCGATAATGCCGTTGCCCGCGCCGACGCGGCCGAGTACGGGCAGGTTTGCCGGATCGGCACCTGCCGGCAAGGACAGGCCGCGGCTGATTGCATCTTCGTGTTTTAGAAAGCCTTTCGCCTCGATCTGCTTGATGTGGTAGGCGACTGAGCTCGGCGCGTTGATCCTGCAGTGCTTGCCGATCTCGCGAACCGTGGGAGGGACGCCGCGATCCTGGATGCACTCGGTTATGAAGTCGAGTACGCGCTTCTGAAGGGAGGTAAGTTCGGTGGACATATGTTCACAGTATAGTGTACAGATGTTCAGATGTCAAGGCCTATGCGATATTTTCCGGAAAAAGGGGGTGATTATCGTCACAGATAGCGGGTTTTACTTTTCGAGCGGCGTTGGATTTATTTTTGATTTCCGTATGGAAAAAAAGGACTTTTTAAGAGTCGTTTTTTCGGAAAAACCCAATGTAACATCAATGTTGCGCTGTGTGACTGTTGTAGTAATGGTAATTGGAAGCTTTGCCTGCTATCTAATCATTGAAGGTCGATACTAGCACACCGGGACGCAAGTCCTGGGTCGCAAAGCCAAGGAGCGAGTCGCAAATCGCCCGCCGGGCTACCAAAACCATCACGGTGCCGAAGGCGGGCGCCGAGGAAAAGGTAGCCCAATGCCGAGAAAACCAAACGCCGCCCTCCTACTCTCTTTTGCGCTTCTCTGCGCGAGTGTCCCGATCGGGGCAAAAGACGCTCCTGTCAAAAAAGAACCGATTGTTCAAACGAAGGCCCCCGCGCGCGGGAGTCAAACAGAAAAAGAACTGAGCGAGAAGCGCTCCGTTAAAACGGAGGCCGCCGCAAAGCAGTTGCCGGCCGATACCGAGGTTCGCAAAACCCTTATAAAGGGAGAGAGGCCTTCGGTTCGCTTCCTCCTTAAGAAGCAGGCGGCTCAGTCCCAGGGCGGCTACGGGGTGTTGAGTGCCGAGGCGCTGAAGCATCCCGCGCCAAAATTTCCGCAGCATCAGAACAAACTTGAGAACGATAAGATTCGACGTCCGAAGCAATTTGAGATCGAATATGAACTTGCGGCGAACGCCGATGTTCGCTTTACGCTGTCGAGTCTCGAAGGAATGCCTGTCGGGAAATTGGAACTCGCGGCCGGTGAGGTCGGTGCGCGCGAAGGGAAGAATCGGCGGATTATTTGGGATGGGCGTGATGCGGCGGGAAAAGAGGCACCGCTTGGAGAATATCTTGTCACCCAGGATATCGAATACGGAAAGGACGACAGCGAGCGGCGCGTATTCTCGTTGGTTAAATAATGAATCGACTCCTGACCCTAACACTGCTCTTGCTGCCCGCTCTTGCGGGGGGCGAGCCGTCCTTGGTCGGGAATTATCCCCTTAGCGGAACCTTGGGAGCGTCCGGAGCGAATTATCTAGCGGTCAACAAAAAGACCGGAAATCTCTGGATCGTTGGGGGGCTCAGCCAAAATCTTTTGATCGTAGACGGTGTCGGAAAGAAACCGCTGTATTCCCTCCCGGAGTTTCGCTATGTGCGCGGACTTGCGGTCGATTCCGTGCATGACCGGGCGTATGTCGCCGATTATTCGCACGGATACAAACTCACGGTTCTCGATACAAAAACACGCGACGTGCTTTATCGTTATGGAGAGAAGAATACGTACTTCGAGAATGTCGAGGTCGATGAGCAGGCGGATAAGGTGTATGTGATCCGCCAGAAATATGACTC
>JBFIEP010000036.1:0-12529 GCA_041603335.1 Elusimicrobiota bacterium
AGCATCGCGCACAAAGCGCGAAACCACTCTGTTTATTATACTCCGCAAAACCGCGCTAACAACGACCGTTCACGAACAAACGCCTCAACGAGCTTAAACTGAACACGCGCCCGATCCAGGTTTTGCGAGGGACGATGCGTCTTAAAGTAAATATCCCCATCCAAAAAATCGGTCAAAAACCGGATTCCAAGCTCAAAGGCAATCTCCGCAGGGGCATCAGGAAGGGATGCTCGTTCCTCCGGCGTTAATACGGAACCGATTTCCTCGAGAAACCCTGAAACCAAAGCCTCGATCACGGCCGGTCGTGCCACGACGCGTTCCAACTCACGACAATCTTCCGGTGCCTCACTCGCGGCGGAACGGACCAAATCGCCGAAATCAACCGGAAGACGCCCGGGACTCGCCGTATCAAGATCAACAACGCATACCGCTTTTTTCGACTCTCGATCAAAGAGCACATTATTGACCTTGGTATCGTAGTGACAAACGCGCAAGGGAAGTCGCTCCGGGATTAAACTTGCAAGATTATTGTGGGAGCGCGCGAACGCAATCGCGTCGCCGGCCTCTTCCCTGCGATTAGAAGGAGCGTTCTTTGCCGCCGTCTCAAAAGCACGCACCCGCGCCGGAACATCATGAAACCCGGGAATCGTTTCAACAAGCGGCGGTGCCGGCAAATCCGTAAGTAGATTCTGGAACCTGCCGAATGCCCGAGCGACCTCATAAGCTCGCTCGGGAGATTCAATTTCGTCTACGGTCTCGGTACCTGATTGCGCTCCATAACATCGCCAAATTGCCCCATCGTTATCTTTCCAAAACGCCGTTCCCTCAAGCGTTTTAATTAACGACAGACGGGAGCGGGGATCCGGAGACCGCTTCTCAAGATGCTCCAGAATCCTACGGATATTTTCCATCTGGGATTCTGCATACGGAAACACCACGGGATTCACCCGCTGCAAAACGTATTCTTTGTTTCCCGCGGTGATGCCGTAGGTATCGTTGATATGTCCCGATCCGATCGGACCACCGCTAGGTTCCGTTGTTCTAGAGAACCGCCCAAAGGCCGCTAAAACGGATGCATCAAGCGCCATTAGACCCCGCTAAAGCGGGAAGCGTAGCCGCGGCGACCGCCTGCCCGTGCCGCCTCTCCCGCTCTTCCGGAACACCCAACTTGATCGCTTGAAGATCCGGATAATTTTCCTTCAAGATACTCCGCGCGAAGGAAAGAATAATCTCGGATCCAGCGCCGGACATCACACGCCCTAGGAGCACGACATGGCGCAACGGATAAAAATCGGAAAAATGGGCAATGGCATGCCCGAGGGCCGACCCCACAGACGCATAGATTCTCGACGCGTTCTCGTCACCCGACTCCATCAATTCCTGAAGCCGAATCAAACGCTCCCGAAATAACGCTTCAGGAGGTGCGGTGAACCCCGCTTGATCCATCCAGCGCGCCGTTGCCTGCTGGGATAAATATTGAACCGCACAACCGCGGTCGCCCGACCACTCATCGCGGGGCGCTTCTGTCGCATAATCAATCGGAACAAACGCAAGTTCATCAATGCCGCTGGAAATCCGGCCCTCATCATCGACGTAGCCCGCCGCAAGGCTCGATCCCAGCGCCAGCCCCAGTACACGACGGGCACCAAGAGCATCGGCGCTCCCCAAGGCGGAGACAGCCCCGTCATTAACGGCCCGAAACGGGACTCCCCCAAAATGCTCCCGCAATTCACGCGTCATTTTAGGCCAGCTCGCACGAAGCAAGCCGGGAGAAATCCCCCGAAACAGCGAGGACATCATAAGGTTGTCTCCGGCAAAAACCCCCGCGACCGAACCGCCGATCGCATCAACACGGGGCAAATGCGCCGCAGCCCGCTCTAACGAATCTAAAATCCCGGAATAGTGATCCTTAGGGTCGCTGAAACGCGCCGGATCCCAGGGAACTTCTTCGGTGTGGACAACTTCACCGTCTTTGATGGCCGCACATTTTCGATCACTGGCGCCCAGATCAAATCCAATCCGGCAGCCATCCCGGTATCCGCCCAGCGATTTCCCCTCCCGCCCCGAGGAACCTGAATAGATATCGCTAAAAAAAGAATGATCGAATCCGCGAGCCCCGGCCGCAGAGAATGTCCTGTTGATAAATTCGTGAAGGGGACTCGATCCCTCTATCCTTAGGTTATCGCCGCCTTCCTTCCACAATAGAAACTTGGCAATGCGTTCCACAAAACGACCGTTCTCTGTACGCGTGTCGCTCGCAGCGGGCAAAACAGCTTCCTCGCGGCGATGCACGGTCGCATCTCCCCGGCGGACCTCGATCGCAATCGGTTCTCCACCCGCATCGGAAACCCTCCTTCTAAACGTTCGGTTCCAAAGGGCTGCAGGAACAAATCCCGATTCCAACGGTTCGGTCACGAGCCCTTCTCTTCCTCGATCCACGCCTCAACCCCTGCCTCAAGAACCTCCAACGTAATAGCCCCCCGCCCAAGAACGACGTCATGGAACGCGCGAAGATCAAAAGCATCGCCGAGTTCCCTTTCGGCGCGGGCACGAAGCTCTTTAATCTTAAGCTCGCCGATTTTGTAGGCAAGCGCCTGTCCCGGCATAATGATGTAGCGATCAATCTCGTTGATAATATCCTGTTCCGACTTCGCGCAATTATCCCGGAAATAATTGATTGCTTTTTCGCGCGACCAACCGTAGTGATGCATCCCCGTGTCCACGACAAGACGAACCGCACGCCACATTTCGTAGGTAAGCTGTCCGAATTTGGAATACGGATCTTCATAAAGTCCGATCTCTTCACCGAGTGATTCGGAATAAAGTCCCCATCCCTCAACAAACGCGGTGTAGCGCCCATGGCGGCGGAATTTCGGAAGCTCATCCAGCTCCAAGCCCAATGCAATCTGCATATGATGGCCGGGCACCGCCTCATGCACCGTGAGAACTTCCATCTCATATTTTGGGCGCGTCTCCGGCCGATAGAGATTTACATAATATAAGCCGGCACGTTTTCCGTTGGCGGAGGGCCCCCAATAATACGCTGTTGTCGTATGCGGCGCTTCATGATCGGAGATCGGAACAACTCCGTAGGGCGCACGGGGCAAACGCCCAAACAGCTTCACGACTTCGGGATCGATACGCTTAGCGATCGCCCTATACCCGGCCAACAAATCTTCCGGATTTTCATAATAGAATTGCGGATCGGTCCGAAGAAATTCCATGAAACTCTTCAAGCTCCCGCGATGACCGGTTTTTTTCATCACCCGCTTCATTTCAGCACGGATACGCTTGACCTCCCGCTTGCCGAGCAGATGGATCTCCTCCGGAGTCATCTTTGTCGTCGTGTGGCTCCGCGCGAGGAAGGCATAAGCCTTCTTCCCCTTGGGGAACTGCCAGATGCCGACCTTGGTCGGACCTGCTGTTAGATAGCGATCAATGAAATAGGAACGAAATTTTTTATAGGCCGGCACAACGCTGTCGGCAATCGCACGGGCCCCTTCGGCTTTCAGACGCTCTCTCGTTTCCTTGGGCCACGACTGGGGGATGCGCTTAAACGGTTTAAAATAGAGGCTCTGCTCCGGCGACGAAACGATTTGCGCGTCGATTTGCTCAGGGATTCTCTCAAGCACAACCTGAGGGTGGACAATCCCACGACGAACACCCTCACGCATAAGACCGATAGTTTGATCGACAAGGGCGGGGAATCCGCGCAGCCGTTTTATCCAATCCTCATACTCCTTAACCGTTGCAAACGACAACAGCTTGGTGAGATAATCCAAAGTCTGAATCCCGCCGCGCTGGTTTACGGGGAGCAAATGAAGGGCGTATCGATATTTTTCGACAGAATCCTCAACGAGCGTTCTGAACAAAAGGTAATGCTCGCGGTCGACAGCGTTCAACCCGGAAACATCGAATTCCCCCAATCGTTTCAACAGGTCGACATCATGGGCGTAACGACGCTCAAAACCGGCCATACTCAAATCAGACCATCGATCCCCGTAGCGATCATCGCCATGCCGGGATGCACGCACCGGATCTTCCTTCAACGTCCACTCCCATTCAGTTTCGAGTAAAGAGTGAAGTTTTTCGCTCGCCCCGGTATTCGCCGAAGAAACCCCGACCATCACGGGAATGGCGAGCAATAGAGTTAGGAAATTCACGACAATCCTCCAAGAATATCTTTTGCGAATTGAGGCAAACTGGGATCGCGGGCCCCGAGTACAAGGACGAGATCGCCGGCTTTAGAAGTCTCAACGATATCTTTCCCGGCGTCGGGACGACTATCAGGAGAACGGGCATCTATTCCACGCTCCCGCAAGGGCGCAGCAAGATCATCCGACGAAATATCTTTTGCGGCCGTCCCCCCGGCATAAAAAATCGGGGAAAACCATGCGACATCACCCTCGGCGAGACCCTCGGAAAACGCTTCTACAAGATCGTCTTTAAGAAACCGGGTTGGACCAAATCCATGGGGCTGAAACAGCACGCATAATTTCCCCCCGTTTACCTGGGCATGTGCGGCAGACAAAACGGCCCGGATCTTATCGGGATTATGAGCATAGTCATCAATTACGCGCACGCCTCCCGCCTCTCCGATATAATCATATCGCCGGGCGATCCCGTTATATCCCTCCAAGGCGCGGGACGAATCCTTAAGAGAAACCCCGGCCTCCCGCGCGGCGCAAATCGCCGCGAGCGCATTCGCCGCATTGTATTGCCCAGGCAGAGGAATTTGGAACGACACCCCTTCCACAGAAAAAGTTGACCCTTCCGGGTTAACCACCAGGTTCTCGGCGTGGACCGAAGCCGGGCCAAAACCGAAGGTCACCGCTCCTTCCATCCACCGGGAGAGGCTGGTTTCATCCGCGTTGACGGAAAACTTTTCACACTTACGATTGAATTCCGAAAAGATACGCTCAAGCTCATCGAGTTCTTTATGGTCCTTCCCGAAATTCAGCAACACCCCTAGCCACGGTTCGTATTTAGGCAAAGAACCATCACTTTCATCAGCCTCGATAACAAGGAGATCGGAAGCCCCGCGCTTCGCATTTCCCAACAGTCCCTCAGCCTCAAGAGCATGCAATCCCGCCCCCGTGATTACGGAAGGAGAAAACCCCGCCGTCTTAAGAATCGTATACAGCATCGCCGAAACCGTCGACTTCCCGCTCGTGCCGGCAACGGCGATTGTTTTATGCTCCCGGACGATGCGGGCCAACCAATCGGCACGATGGACAACCTCGATACCTACATCCCCGGCCTGAACGAGTTCGGGATTATCCGCCTCAATGGCCGTGGAAACAACAACGGTCGCCGTGTCTCGGGATATTCCCGAGCCATCCTGCGGAAAAAGAGAAACTCCGGTCTTCTCGAGTGCTTTCCGGATATCACCCGCCTTCCCTTGATCAAGGAAACGATCCGAACCCGTTGTCGCCCCGCCGCCCATTGCGTGGAACTGGGCGAGTGCACTCATACCAGCCCCATAGACTCCGACGAAATGGACCTTCTTCACTTTCCCATACCGCCCATCGCAACCGCATTGTTTCCCCGAAGATCACGCATCCGAGGAGTTTACAAAGTAGGGACCTGTCCCCAAGTTGTTTAACTTGTTGGCGTGTTTGCTCACCCGCCTCCCGCGCTCCCTCAGAGGGAGCATAGGCCCTCTCCTTCTTTGAAATTTAATTAATTCTCCTCGTTGCTTCCCCCCAACAGCCCCTCCAAGGGGCGGCGGGAGTGGGGTGGCAAAGAGCCTTCAGTCTATCCCCAACAAGTTAAACAACTTGGGGACAGACCCCCTCTTAAACGCCTTTAGCGGAGAACATCTCGACGAGGGATTCCTCATCGATGACGAGAACCATGCTGCACTCAGCCGCTAGATTCTCCGAGAACATATCGACGTGGGAGAGAAGAATCACGTCTTTGCGGCCGTCATAGCGCTCGAGTGATTTAGCGAGAATTTCCGCTTTTGGGCCGACCTTCACTTCCGGAACCGTCAGGATGACGGTTTGATCGAATTTATCAGCCAAAGTCCCGATAATGCCATGGGCGACAATGTTTGAAACCTCACCAATCGTCAGCCGCATGAGATCGTTCATTCGGGTAAGTCTTTCCGAAAAAGGCTTGGTTACCGCATCCGTCACCGCTTGGGCCCCTTTTTCCGAGAACATAAGAATAATATCCATCGGAAAGTCTGAATTCGAATTGAAAGAAGCAGCGACATGCTCCATTTTGCTTCTCTCGAACCAGGAAAGCAGACGCACAGCCGGGATTTCCTTAGTACTGGAGGAAACTACCCCCCATTCCGTGCGCGACATCTTCGCTAATGCTTCGGCACTGTTGGCAACCCCTTCTTCAATAAGGGCCGTAAAGGTTTCCATCGATTGGGGACTTAAATTCATATAGTGAAAATCAGGTCTTTTTAACAGCAACCCTATCCAACATCACACCCAACTCTTCGGCATCAAAAGGTTTATGCAAAACGCCGAGGGCTCGCAAAGAAAGCGCCTTAGCCTCCAGGGTTTTTTGATCATTTCCGGTCACAATGAGGACATTAGCCTGGGGGTCTTTTCGCTTGAGCCTCGCCAAGACCTCCATTCCATCGATATCCGGCAAAGACACATCCAACGTAACCAGATCCGGTTTATGTACGGGATAGGCCTCCAGAGCCCCATTTCCCGATTCAACTTCGGCCACAATTTCATGACCTAGCTCCTGGAGCATCTCGGAAAGCATGATCCTGAGCACAGGAGAATCGTCAACAATTAAAATTCGATATCCCATAAATCAATCCTCTGATTGCTTCCCCAGTGTAGCAGGGACCTAAAAAACCCGCAAGGGTGCCCCAAAAAAACCTACTCCTTAATAGGACCCCTTGCCGCTTGCTTCCAAAACCCCCTAAATCGCACAATGGATATGCGTAAGGTGGTAAATGGCATTAACAACCGTCGCGGAACATAAAACCGAATACCTTGAAATCCTCTCGGCGGACGGGACGTTCGACGCTTCCCTAGCGCCCGATCTATCCAAAGAAAAACTCCTCGAGATGTATACCGTCATGACGCAAATCCGCGTTTTTGACGAACGCGCCATAAAACTCCAGCGCCAAGGGCGTCTAGGAACCTATCCTCAAATTTTGGGCCAAGAAGTGACCCAATGCATCCCCGCTCTTTGCCTGGAACCCAAGGATTGGATTCTTCCCACCTACCGCGGACAAGGCTCTTACTTCGCCCGCGGGATGCAGATGCGCTACAGCCTGATGTATTGGGGTGGAGACGACCGCGGGGTAAACTACCCTAAAGATAATAACGATTTAATGTTCTCTATCCCGGTAGGGGCCCACATGACGCAAGCGATGGGCCTCGCCTGGGGCGAAAAACTCAAGGGAACAAAAAATGTTGCCGTATGCTGGATCGGCGACGGTGCTTCATCCAAGGGCGACTTTCATGAAGCGATGACATTTGCGGGCGTGCATAAGCTCGGTCTGATAATGTTTATCGAGAACAACGGTTGGGCGATTTCACTCTCACGCGAGCAGCAATGCGCATCCGAAACGCTCGCACAAAAAGGTCACGGATACGGCGCACACAGCATCCAAGTTGATGGCAATGACGCCCTTGCGGTTCACAAAGCGGTGTCAGAAGCCGTCGCACGGGGCCGCAACGGAGAAGGACCGACCGTCATTGAAGCCATGACCTATCGCATGAGCAATCACACGACAGCGGATGACGCTTCGCGCTATCGTTCGAATGAAGAAGTCGAGGAATGGAAGAAAAAGGACCCGCTCGACCGCTTCCGGAAACATTTGCTCAAGACCGAAGTCCTCGACGACGACGCCGTTGAGAAGATTCAAAAGGAAGCCGAAGAATATGTTGCCGGCGAAGTTAAGGCCTACGAAGCGTTTGATAAACCCAACCCTCTGAACATGTTCTCCAACAACTCGGAGAAAGCTCCGTGGCATGTTATCGAGCAACGCGCCGAGTTAGAGGAGATTCTCAAAGAAAAACAAAGCCGTAATGAAATTCCTGAACTCCCGGCTGCAGAAGGCCGGTTTCCATGAAGAATTTTCTCCAAGGCATTAATGAAGGACTCCGCCAGGCGATGGAAGCTGACGACAAGGTCATTCTTCTAGGGGAAGACATCGGGAAAAACGGCGGCGTGTTTCGCGTGACCGATGGCCTCCAAAAACAATTCGGGGACCAACGCGTATTCGATACACCGCTCGCGGAACTGGGCATTGCCGGCGCCGCAGTCGGAATGGCACTCACCGGCCTCCGCCCTGTTGCCGAAATTCAATTCTCCGGATTCAGCCCGCCGATTTTAGACCAGGTAATCTGCCACTTTGGCCGCATGCGTAATAGAACAGGCGGACGGAATACGCTTCCCCTTGTGGTTCGTCTACCGCAGGGAGGCTTAATCCATGCTCCGGAACATCATTCAGAAGCCCCTGAGGCCTACTTCTGTCACACACCCGGAATTAAGGTTGTGATGCCGTCAACGCCCGAAGACGCGAAAGGCCTAATGATCGCGGCAATCGAAGATCCAGATCCCGTTATTTATTTTGAACCCAAGCGGCTCTATCGTCTCATCAAGGGCGAAATCCCCGAAGAGAAATATTCGACCCCGCTTGGGAAATGCCGAATCGCCCGGGAAGGGACCGACTGCACGGTCATTACTTGGGGTGCGATGGTACACACCAGCCTCAAGGCCGCGGCAGAACTAGAGAAAGAAGGTGTCTCTATTGAAATCATCGACCTGCGCACTCTAACCCCGCTTGATATCGACGGCGTGCTCGCCTCGGTCAAAAAGACGGGACGGGCCGTGGTCGCGCACGAAGCCCCTAACACCGGTTCTTGGGCTGCCGAAGTTTCCTCGCTCATTCATGAGAGAGCTTTCGACGTCCTCAAAGCCCCCGTCCAGCGTGTTGGATCGTGGGATATACGCCAACCCCTATTTAAGACGGAACATTTTTACATCCCCGACGCCCATAGAGTCGTTCGGGGCGTAAACAAAACACTTTCCCGCGATAAAGCGGCGGCGTAAATCAAGGAGACAACTAGAATGGCATTCGAATTTAAACTTCCGGATCTCGGCGAAGGACTTGAAGAGGGTGAAATCGTACAATGGCTCATCAACGAAGGCGACACCGTGACTGAAGACCAACCCATGGTGAAGGTTTTGACTGACAAGGCCGAAGTCGAAATCCCCTCGCCCAAAGCAGGAAAGATTTCCAAGCTGCATGCCGCCGCCGGTGAAAAAGTGCAGGTCGGCGCAACGATCGTCGAAATCGAAGAGGGCTAGACTGTGGCCGTCGAGACGAAGGCAATGGAAAAGGAAGAACGCGTTAAATACCGAATGATTCGCCGGGTTACCGGGCAGAAGATGCTTGAATCGGTCCAGAAGATTCCACACGTCAGCCATTTCGACGAATGCGACATGACCGAACTGCTCGCCCTGCGCAAGGAACTCAAACCTGAAGCTGAAAAACGGGGAATTAAACTCTCCTTCCTACCCTTCGTCATGAAAGCGCTTATTGAAACCTTCAAAGAGCATCCCAGCCTCAACGCCGTACTCGACGAGAAAGCCCAGGAAATAGTCCTGAAAAAGTACTACAACCTCGGCATCGCCGTTGCCGCCGAACAGGGTCTCTACGTACCTGTCGTAAAAGAGGCCGAGACCAAGGACATCTGGACCCTCGCCCAAGAGATCGTCACCCTGGCGGAAAAGGTGCGCGCGAACAAAATTCAACTCCCCGACATTCAGGGAGGAACGTTTACGATCACCAATATCGGACCGATTGGCGGTCTCTATGCGACACCGATCATCCTCTACCCGCAGACCGGAATTTTGGGACTCATGAAGATGCGGGAGATGCCGGTTGTACGCGATGGAGAAATTGTTATCCGATCCATCATGAACGTTGTTCTTTCATTCGACCACCGCGTCCTTGACGGCGCAGAGGCCGCAACATTTGTCTCGAAATTTATCAAGCGCCTTGAGAATCCGCGCGAGCTCGTCTAACCGGGAGAAGCCATGAAATTAAAACTTTCCGCCGTCATCCTCGCTGCATTTGCATTTACCGCCTGCTCCAAAGGCGGAGATTCCGCCGCCAACGCGATCGCGGCGGGTTCTAATGTAAAAATGCATTACACACTAACCGTTGACGGAAATGTCGCCGACAGCTCCGCAGGAAAAGATCCGCTCGCCTTCACGCAGGGCGCCGGACAGATCATCCCCGGACTCGACAAGGTCCTCATCGGCATGAAGGTCGGAGACAAAAAAAAGGTCACCGTGGCCCCGAAGGACGGCTATGGCGAGGTTAACCCGCAGGCAATCCAGAAAATGCCTAAGAAAATGGTCGGGAATATTCCGGACCTCAAAGTCGGCATGACCCTGCAGGGTAAAACCCCGCAAGGCCAGTCGTTTCGGGCACGGGTTATCAAGATCGGAAAAGAAGAAGTGACCGTGGATCTGAATCACCCACTCGCAGGAAAAACACTCAACTTCGATGTCGAGATTATCGACATCTCTGCTGCCAACGCGTCCTAACCCGTTTTAATTTCCAGAGGTGGTCCAATGTCCCGTATTCTCATTTCAGCGTTCCTGCTTGTCCTTTCAATTCCATCGTTCGCGGCCCGCAAAGCCGAAAAAGGGATTTCCCGAACCGTCGCCGAAGCGCGCGCAAAGCGGGTCTCTGATGTTCAATACCATCTAGACATCAGCCTTTCAGCAGACAAACCGGATTTTACCGGAACGATAACGACCCGCTTCTCCCTAAAGGACGCAAAGAAGGATCTCACCATCGACTTCTCGGGAGGATCGGTGGCTTCCGTTAAAGTAAACGGGAAGAAGACAAAATCCGCCTATAACGACCTCTTCATTACCGTTCCGGGGGAATCCCTTCGGGAAGGCGCCAACACAATCACCATCGCCTACAGCCATCCCTACAGCAATACAGGCTCGGGGCTCTATCGATTCACCGATCCGGAAGATAAACGGAGCTATCTCTACACCGACTTCGAGCCCTACGACGCGAACCTTCTATTCCCCTGCTTCGACCAACCCGACATTAAGGCGCGCTACCAATCCACGGTGACAGCACCGGAAGACTGGATCGTTGTCAGCTCCACACTCGAGAGCGACATCATGCCTGCCGGCGACGGATTGAGCCGATGGACCTTCCCCGAATCGAAACCGTTTTCAACCTATATCTTCGCCCTCCATGCCGGCGAGTACCGCGTCTGGAAGGCGAGTCACAAGGGCCTACCCCTCCGTCTCATGGCGCGGAAATCCTTCGCCAAACACGTTGATGCCGACGATTGGATGAACGTCACGAAGAAAGGCTTTGACTTCTTCGACGACTATTTTGGCGTGAAGTATCCGTTCGAAAAATACGACCAACTGGTCGTTCCCGACTTCAACTCGGGCGCGATGGAAAACACGGGGGCGGTCACTTTCTCCGAGCGTTATATCCAACGCGGCAAATCGACCTGGAACGAACAACGCGACCGAGCCGACGTTATTCTCCACGAAATGGCGCATATGTGGTTTGGAAACCTCGTCACGATGAAATGGTGGGACGATCTCTGGCTCAACGAAAGCTTCGCTTCCTACATGTCGGTAGTCGCCGTCTATAATGCCACACGCTTCAAAGATTCGTGGGAGGACTTCCTCCTCGGCTACAAACAATGGGCATACTGGGAAGACCAACTTGTCACGACACACCCTATTGAAGCGGAAGTCACCGACACCGTCACGGCATTCGCCAACTTCGATGGGATCACCTACGGAAAGGGCGCTTCAAGCCTCAAACAAGTTGCTCACTATATTGGAGAGGAAGGCTTTAAAAAGGGCGTTCAACTCTACTTCGACCGGCACGCCTTCCAAAACACGGTCCGCAAAGACTTTGTCGACGCACTCGCAGAAGGCTCGGGGAAAAATCTCGATTCCTGGACCGAACAATGGCTTCGCACAGCGGGGGTCAATACGCTCTCGACCTCCTTCTCGTGCCGCAACGGTCAAGTTCGAAACGTTCAGCTCATTCAAGGATATCAAAAGGGATATCCGACCCTACGCTCACACAAGACGCGCCTTGTGATGTACGAATCAAAAGGACGGGGTCGGCTCAAACGCATCGCCGAAGCGGACGTTGAATACTCGGGGGAAGCTACCTCCATTCGCGCATTCGACAACATGACCTGCCCCTCCCTCGTATTTCCAAATTCGGGAGACCACGATTACGTAAAGGTTCGCCTCGATAAAATCAGCCTACAAACGGCAAAGGCCTCTCTTAAAAACATTAAAAATCCCCTGGACCGTGCCGGACTCTGGATGACCCTCTGGGACATGGTGATTGATGCGGAACTTCCGGTCCTCGAATACGTCGATATTGTCCTCGCGAACCTCGACGTCGAACTTAAAGAGACCGGAAGCTTCATGACCCTCTCCAAAGTCCTCGACACACTCCACGGGCGCCGACTCAATTCGACCTCGGTTCTTCAATACCTCGCGGGCGAAGATGATGATTCAAAAC
>JBFIEP010000037.1:0-12257 GCA_041603335.1 Elusimicrobiota bacterium
CGATCTTGAGATTAATGTTTCCGGGAACGATCTTGTTGAGGATCCGTTTTCCGAAAGAAAGGTCGTGCATGAATTTTTCTGGAAGGGCGCGCGTGTGCGCATGAGCTCCTGGAATGCCCCGGGGGTTCATAGTACCGTGGATTTGTCTGTGCTCGGAGTTCGCGCTGATAGTTCCCGGTATAAACCGAGATTTGTTCCTTCCTGGTCCCTGGCGGATTCCCCTTCATTGGCGTTGGATGCATCGGAGTTTAAAGCCGTGAAGAACGCGAATCTCGACGCGCTGTTGGATCGTGTCGGGCTTGAGGAAAAAAAGCTTTTGGATCAAATGTTGGAAGTGTATGAGCCGGGCGCGAAGGGTGATATGCTTAGGGATAGTATATTGGAAGCGGGTTGGTTGTTATTGAAGTCGCCCAAAACAGATTCTAGAAATCCGCTTCTTAAACGATTGTGGAACGCGCCGATTATCGAAGATGTCGGCGGACGGCACTATTCGTTGGGTGAAGCGGTCTCGCTGCAGGATAAGGTCGCATGGTCACTGGAGGGGCGTGCTCGGAAGCAGTTTCGCCTGCTGCAGCGACGGGCCGCCTAGGTTCCTTGACGCCCTCCTAGACCTCGGTTATATAAGGAAAGGTGTCTGAAAACCGCGAAGACCCAAAACCGCCGGACCCTACGCTCGTCCAGCCCGAAGAGGCCGTCGAAGGCTCTAAAGAGCTCTCCACCCCGTCGGGCGTCGAGCAGCATGCGTCTGCCCCCACACTAGAGGGATATGTTCTCACCCACCCCCTCGGCCAGGGTGCGTTTGCCGAGGTGTGGAAGGGGTGGCAGGTTCGTACGCGCAAGTGGGTCGCGGTAAAGGTTTTTACACAGCGCGAGGGTGTTAATTGGCTGTTTTTGCAGCGTGAGGTAGAACGTCTGATCCGCCTCGATCGCCACCCCAATATCGTTTCCCTTTTAGACGCCGATCTCACGGGCAACACCCCGTATTACGTCATGGACTACATGGAAGGCGGTAGTTTGGAGACGGTGATGGAAGACGGGCGGATGCCGCCGGTGGAACAGGTAACTAAGTGGATGGTTGAGGTCGCCGAGGCCCTTCGCTTCGTGCATTCCAAGGGTATGATCCACTGCGATTTAAAGCCCGCCAATATTCTTATCGATTCAGAGGGACGCGCGCGTGTCGCGGATTTCGGGCAGTCGCGTATTGTCACCGAGTCGGGAGGTGCGCTGGGGACGTTGTTTTATATGGCACCCGAGCAGGCCGTCGATGCCGAGGATGCCGCCCCCGATGTGAAATGGGATCTATATGGATTCGGATCGACGTTTACCGCAGTGCTGACCGGTAAGGTTCCCCATAGCGAGGATCGTGCAGAAGTTGAAAAAGGCGAAGATCTCGGTCTTCGCCTAAAGGCCTACCGCCGACTGGTTGAAGACCGTCCTTTGCCCCCGCTGCAAACGGCAACAATGAACCGTGTCGATGAGGATCTCTCGGCGATTATCGGGCGTCTGCTCGAGCCGGATCCTGAGGACCGCTATCTTTCCATGGACCGTGTTCTTACCGATCTCGAGGCGCGTCAAAACCACCTTCCCGTTGCACCGCTGGCGGCCAACCCCTGGTATCGCTTCAAGCGTTTTCTAAGGCGAAACTCATTGGTCGTTGCGATTGGAGCGGTGTGCGCGTTAGGTCTCGCGGCATCCTACGCTCAGGTCATCCGGAAAAACATGAGAATCGCCCAGCAGAAGATTGCACTCGAATCCCAGCTGTCGCGCAGTTATCTCGTGCGCGCGCGGGCATCGGCTAACGCCGACGAAAATGCCGATGCGGCGGTGCTGTTTGCGAAGGCTAATCAAATTAGCCCTTCCCGTGCGGCCGCCGCGAGCGCGCTTTCACAGATTGAACGGCTCGGGGTTCCCGACAAGGTCTGGAATATTGATACCCCCGTTCGGGGTGTTGCCGTCTCTCCGGATGGACCCCGGGGTTTGATCGTAGGAGAAAAAGAGGCGAAGGTCATCGATTTGATTTCAGGTTCCTTTGTCGAGGCGCCGAAAGAAGAGGTTGAGGGAGGATGGTTGAGGGCGGCCTTGATGTTGGTGGGGCGCCCGGCGGATGATGTCGAATTCAGTCCCGATGGAAAGACCGCGTTTGCGGCCGTCGGCGGTAATATCGTGGTTTTTGATCCCAAGACGGGGGCCGAGATTAAAGAAATTGATGGAACCTATGCGGCCTACGACCCGGTGGGTGCGGTTCTTGCTGTCGGGAAGCATCCGGGAGATGAAATGAAGAGCAACATCTCCCTCTTTAAAATGCCCTCGGGTGAACCGATTGGAAATTTGATGCACCCGAGCAAGGAAAAATATCAGGCACCGTCGATTTCGTTTAGTCCCAATGGGGAAACGTTGTTGTCGACGCTAAATCAAACCATGCAGTTCTGGGATATGAAAACGGGAAAAGTAAAAAATGGTTTCGCTTACGACGCTGATACCGCCATGTTGGTTTCGCCTCTGGAAGATGCGTGGTTTTCCCCCAGTGGGGAGCATGTCCTTTCCCTGACTTGGAATCGAGTACAGCTTTACGACGTGAAAACAGGGAAACCGCACGGTCTTGCGATTCGCCAGGATAAGAATATTAAACACGCCGTTTTCTCTCCTGATGGGGCGTATATTGCGACCGGTGGAGAGGATGGGGCTGTGCGTTTTTGGCTGGCGCGGGGTTTTGGCACCCGCGGAGTGAGAACCCTCAAGAAGGCTTCTGCGGTAAAGAGGGTCGGCGGGCGGCATGGGAGCAAGGAGCATCAAGCCGGGGAGGCATGGTTTTCCCCCATCCAAACGGCGGGAGAAATTACGGCGCTGGCATTTAGTCCCGATTCCAGCCGAATTGCCGTTGCGAGCGCGGATGGATCGGTCCGGGTTTGGGCGCTTACCCCCAGTTTACATGCGGTTGGCCGGGTGTTTAACCATGGAACCGCGGCGTTATCGCTCTCGTTTTCACGCGATGGAAAACATGTATTGACCGGTGCGCGTGATGGAACGGCGCGTTGGTGGCCTGTCGGAGAGACCGAAAATAAAACGAATATTTCTCTCCTACAGGCTTCAAATGCACATTTTTCTCCCGGAGGGAAACGGGCGTTTGTCGTCGACTATCAAGACGGGTCTTTCATTGTCGATCCACGGACCGGGAAAAAAATCGGCACCGCAGTGCCTGCTCCCATCGTGAAGGGGAAACCCGTGTATCAAACGATTAAGGCTGTTTGGTTCGCTGAAAAAAGGCCGTTGGTTCTCGCTCACATTATGGATTCTAAAAAGGCGGCGGTATGGGATTCCCAAAACGGAAAACATCTGCGGGATCTGATTGCAAATGAGGCAGTCGTAACCTCGGCAATGAGTCCCGATGGCCGCCGCGCGGCCACCTTCGGAATGACAGAGGGTCTTAGTCTTTGGGATGTCGACTCGGGGGAGCGGTTGGGGGGAGTCGAGGCAAGGAGCTTCCCGTTTGAGGCTGCCTTTTCTCCGGATAATAAACGTCTTGCCGTAACCACGGGAGAGGAGACATTGATTTATTCCGTTGCGGCCATTACAGAAGGGAATAAAACCGTGAAGCCGTTTTTAACCGTACCCCACGGGGGGTGGCGCGTGCGATGGTCTCCCGATGGGAATCAATTGGTCATTGTCCATGACGGTGAAAACACAGCCGTCCTTGTTAATGCGGCGAACGGACAGGCGGTTGGGGGCTTGGTGCGGCACGAAGCGCAAATCCATGAATTTTCGATGAGCCGTGACGGCAGTCGAATCGTGACCGTTAGCGCTGACGGAACGGCGCGCCTAATCGACGGGATCACAGGCCGTGCCATCGGGGCGCCGATTAAACATAAGACCGAGGTTAAATGTGTCGCGTTTACGCGGGATGGAAGTGCGTTTGCGACCGGAGACAATGATGGCCGCATTCAGCTTTGGACCTCAGAGCGCGGGGAAGCCCTCGGCGCTCCCTTGAGCCAGGATCGCGGGGTCTATTCAATGACCTTTCTGGAAGATGGAAAGACCTTGATGACGCAAGCGGCTTGGGGACTTAATTTTTGGACGCTTGATTGGCTGAATCCGGATATTTCCGCGGAAGAATTGATGAGAGAAGCCGAATTCTCCGCCCAGCGCCGCGTTGATCAAGAAGGCGTCATCCAGCGCCTGGAACCGGAGGCGAAAAATGAACCGGTGCCGGTTCCTAAATCGAAGGATTGGCAGCAAGTTTTAAGAGAAGCGAAGAAGGCCGATGAATAAGACCTGCCTGATCGCGGAACGCAAGGGCGTGGAAACGGATTCTTTTCCAATCAGCGAGGGGGAGCCAAAGATTCTGGGCCGCGGAGACGGGGCCGACTTCCGTGTTTCGGGAGAATCGTATATGAGCCGCCGTCATGCGGCGATTACGCTTCGGGGATCGGAGCTTCGTGTGGAAAGGCTGGAGGGTGCCGCCAACCCTATTTTTTTTGATGGGGAAGAAAGCGATTCCTTCGTCGTTTCATCCGAAGGGTTTTTTGTCGTGGGCGAGACCCGGTTTCGCTTGAGTATCGCTTCCGAGCAGAGCACGTTGTTTGCTGAGGGGAGTGCCGATCCGCAATGGGAGCAGCTGCTGACAGAAGACCAGGTTTATGCGTTGGGTCCGGCGTCTGACCGGATGCGCTTAAAGGATCTGCTCGCGCTTCCAGAGGTTATTCGGACTTCGCGTACGCCGGGGGAGCTGTATTCCGCCGTCTCGGGATTTCTCCGTTTGCTAACGGCAGCCCGCTGGACCTGCGTTTTAGACGGGGAAGGAAGGGTTCTTGCGCGGGACGCGGTTTCAGATAAGGAAGAATTTAAAATCAGCCAAAGACTTTTAGAAAAAGCCGTCGAAGAGGCGCCCTTGCCTATCGCGTATGGTTGGCGCGGGGGAGCGGTTGAGGCGACGGCGGTCGAGGGTGTGGATTGGGCTGTCTGCGCCTCTGCCCGTCTTCCCGGAGGCGAGTCCTTGTGCTTCTATGCCGCCGGTGCCGGTCCGGCCAAGGAACTGGAGGAGAACGCACGCTTTGTCGGGCTTGTCGCGGATGTCGTTGGCCGTGCGGTCGCGGAAGATAAACAAAAAGCGCTGCAGGGCCGTCTTGAACATTTCTTTTCCAAGGCAGTGGTCGACAAGATTGTCTCAACCGATGCGGGCCGTGAACTTGAGCCGAAGCTTGCCCAGGCCACGGTTCTCTTTTTCGATATCCGGGGTTTTTCAAAGCGAACCGAGGAGAATAATGAGGCTCTGCTCGGATATCTGGGTTCCCTGCGCAAGGCTCTCTCTGTTGTTACCGAAGACGTACTAAAGGAGGAGGGAGTTGTTATCCAATATACCGGTGATGGTTTGCTCGCGTGCTGGAACGTTCCGTTCGCCTGTGAAGACCATGTGGACCGTGCGTGCCGTGCGGCCTTGCGTATGCGGGCACGGCTTGCCGAGATGACGGGTTGGGAGTGCGGGATCGGCCTTCATTCCGGGGAGGTTGTTGCCGGGGCGATCGGGTCGGAGCAGATATTTTTATATGGGGTGATGGGGGCGGTGGTGAACCAGGCCTCGCGGGTCGAGGGTCTGACGAAAATTATAGGGGCTCCGATTTTGGTGACAGCGGATGTGGCGATCAACGCGGTATCGGACACAATCTCAAAGCGGCGGGTCGGTCGGTATCGGCCGCAGGGAATGAAAACGGCGTTAGAGTTGTATGAATTGATGGAAAGATCAACCGAGAGTGAAAGCGCAAAACTATTCCGGGAAGGACTTTCCGCTTTTGAGGCCGGCCATTGGGACGAGGCCAGGCAGCATTTTAAATCGCTTCCCCTGACCGATGCGCCCGCGCAATTTTTAGGGGGGCTGTGCGACCGTTACGCGGCTAACCCCCCCGCAGTTTGGGACGGGATCATCCGGGTTGATACGAAGTAGTCTTCCTATAGATAGTTGTTGAAGCGTTCGCGCGCGGCGGTTTTTACAAGTTCACCGATTTCGGGGTTCTTCTCGATCAATTGCAGAAAGCTGCTTCGGTCCATCCGGTAGCAAAATGTTTTTTCGAGGCAGGTGACATTTGCCGAGCGGAGTTGATCGAGTAAAAGTGCGAGTTCCCCGAAAAAATCCCCGGGACCCATCTCGCGTATGACGTCTTTCCCCAGGAGGCTGTCTACCCAGGCTTCAACCTTCCCCGCGTGGATGACGTAGAAGGTGTCCCCCTCTTCGCCGCGTTTAATGATGTCCTCCCCTGGTTCATACTGAAGCACCTGGGTGAAGTAGAGCATCATGCGGATTTGTTCGGGATTGAGCGGTGCGAAAATCGGAATTTGCGGAAGAACCCCGCTGAGAAACTCAACGTGTTTCGGTTCGGTCGCCGCGGAGCTGACGATTTTCATTGATTTAGTATAGATTTTTCAACCTCAAAATATTCGGGGTTGACAACTGAACAAATGTTCAGTATAGTTATCTCCTCGGGGCACTAAACCCGGGGGTCATTCGTATAGAGTAGGGAATGGTAGAATGACCTTCGGACGCCGAGACCAAAAGGGTCCGCGAGGAGGAGACAAATAAATGGCATCAAAAGAAGAAGAAGGAAAAAACAAGGCACTCGAACTCGCACTAACTCAGATTGAAAAGGCGTACGGCCGGGAATCCATCATGAAGCTCGGAGAGCGTTCCGCCAAAATTACCGTTGAGGCACTGCCTACCGGCGCCCTCTCGCTTGATTTAGCCCTTGGTGTCGGTGGTTTGCCGCGCGGACGCATTATTGAAATTTATGGACCGGAATCTTCCGGAAAAACGACATTGGCGCTTCATGCGGTTGCGGAAGCTCAAAAGAACGGCGGCCGGGCCGCGTTCATCGATGCAGAGCACGCCATGGACCCCGCCTATGCGCAAGCGCTGGGCGTCGATTGCGACAACCTCCTAATCAGCCAGCCGGACTCCGGCGAACAGGCGCTTGAGATTACGGAAAAACTCATCCGTTCGGGCGCGCTGGATGTCATTGTGGTTGATTCGGTGGCCGCACTGGTCCCGCAAGCTGAAATCGAAGGGGAGATGGGCGCCAGCCGCCCGGGTCTTCAGGCGCGGCTCATGAGTCAAGCGCTTCGCAAATTGACCGCTGCGATCTCGCAGACAAAGACCTGCCTCATCTTTATCAACCAGATCCGCCATAAGATCGGCGTGATGTTCGGAAGCCCCGAAACCACGACAGGCGGCCTCGCGCTTAAGTTCTACGCGTCCGTTCGTTTGGACATCCGCCGCATCGAGAATCTTAAAAAGGGCGATGTGTTCTTCGGTGCGCGCTGCCGCGTGAAAGTCGTTAAGAACAAGGTCGCGCCGCCGTACCGCCAGGCCCTGTTTGATATGATTCACGGCTACGGCATCTCGCATGAAGGCTGCTTGCTCGACATGGGCGTTGAGCATGGCTTGATTGAGAAATCAGGAAGCTGGTTCCTTCGCGGCGAAACCCGCCTTGGACAGGGCCGCGATAATTCGAAATCCTACCTTCAGCAAAACCCAAAGCTCGCTCAGGAAATCGAGAAGGAGCTTCGGGACAAGGTTCTCATAGCACCGGCGGCTGAAAAGAAGGCTCATGACGAAAAGGCCAACGAAGCGCGGTTTCCAAAAGCGGAGACCATGCCGGTTCCTGAAACAGTAGAAGCCCCTTCCAAGCCTGCGGCTAAAAAGAAAGCCGCCGCAAAATAAGCGATGCCCCCCGCCCCGGACAAGACTTCTTCCGGGGCGGGGGATCGTTTTTTAGACGAATTCGTTAAGTATCTAGCCTTTGAACGCGGCCTCGCTGAAAATTCCTGCCTGGCCTATGGATCGGATCTTGCGGGCTATTTTGTTTGGCTGAAAAAAAAGGATCCTCTTAAAGCCGACGCGCGCACCATTGACGATTATCTTTGGCATCTGCGTGAAGAAAAGGGACTCAAGGCTGTTTCTGTCTATCGAAAGATGGAGGCGCTTCGAGCCTTTTACCGGTTTCAGGCGGCTGAAGACCGGGTCCCCGATGACCCAACCCGCGATTTCCGGTCTCCCCACCTCCCCGACCGCTTGCCGAAGTACCTAACCCTAGATGAAATGGGAGATCTTCTGAGAATCAGACCGGGTACGGATTTCCCTACGCTGCGGGCGTGTACGGCGTTGGAGCTTTTATACGCGACAGGAATGCGGGCTTCCGAGTTGTTAACGCTCACGCCCGAAGACATCAATCTATCCGAAGGTGTGGCGCGTGTTGTCGGGAAGGGATCGAAAGAACGTCTTGTCCCATTGCACACCAAGGCCCGTGAGGTTCTTGCACGGTACCTTAGCGAGCGGCGTGCCAAGTTTGACGGAAAGGGCCATTCACTCCAGGCTTTCTTGAACCGTTCAGGAAAGAAACTCTCCCGCGTGCAATTATGGCGCGACCTCAAGGCGTTGGGTCGAAAGGCCAGGCTTTCGCGCGAACTGCACCCCCATTTGCTGCGGCATACCTTCGCAACCCACTTGCTTCAGGGCGGCGCGGATGCGCGATCGGTCCAGGAGATGTTAGGGCATTCCAGTCTGCAGACGACGCAGATCTATACGCATCTGGATGCCTCCGGCCTTAAGGACCGCCACAAGAAGCATCATCCCCGCGGGTAGAGCGGGGACAGAGCGGGACAGGTCCACTGCATTTCGCATTTGCTTGAATTGAAAGGCACCGTTATACTGGAGTAATGAGGGCTTTTCTCGCCATTTTGCTTTGTGCTGGTCTTTGTGTCCCTGCGGGCGCTGCCAAGAAGTCCCAAAAAACAAAGCCGAAGCCAAAATCCAGTGTCGGCGCGACGGCGGATAAAGAAACCATTGAGCTTGTTGATTCCTTTCTAAAGGCCGATACCAGTAAGATACCGCCCGGGGCGATTCCGGTCTTTATGAAGATCGACCGGGAGACGCTGCCGGTAAGACAGCGGATTCCTTATCGTGCGAAAAAAGCGGAGTTGGAGGCTTTGCGGATGAAGATCGATTCCAAGAAGAAGCCTCCCATCCGACGCGCGGGTCAGGAGCCTATGACCGGCTGCCGTCCCGAGAAGGGAACAAAGCAGCTCGTGGATAGTTTGCTCAAGATGGGCTTTGAGCAATTGGAGCCTGACGAGGTGAAATATCTCCAGGGCAAAACGCGCTGCAGTGAATGCGAACTCATCGAAGAGTTCGGGCTTAAGATCTATATCGTTCCGCCGGATAAAAAGAAGAAGCAGGAGTATCCCCGGCGCTATTTCCTCATGCACGGCTCGTCCCCCGCGATGGCCTTGTTAGCGGCCTATCGCGGGGGATCGAAAGGTGGAACGAATTTCTTTAGCGGCGGATTCTTCGGCGCCTGTCGGTAGTCAGTCGGCTTTCTCGATAACCATCGCGCCGCCCATGCCGCCGCCTGCGCAAGCCGCAAGCATTCCGAGCCGGCTCTTCTCGTTTTTCTTGAGGGCGTAGATTAGGTTAAGCAGCAATCGAGTGCCCGTCGCACCGAGGGGGTGTCCCATGGAAATCGAACCCCCGTGCGGGTTTAATGCGTTGGAGCGGTATTTTGAATCCCAGTCGTGACCAAAGCGTTCTTTCCCGACCTTGAAGATGCCGAGGACGGTGGCTGCGAAGGGCTCATGCAATTCAATTTGGTCCAAGTCGTCGAACTTAACGTCGGCGTGATTGAGGGCAACCGGAGCGGCGAGCGCCGGTGAGACACCCATGTGCGCCGGATCGTTTCCGTAGAATCCCCATCCCTTGAGTTCGGCAAGGATGGGCAGGCCGAGAGCCTTTGCACGGGCCTCCGTCGCGACAACAACCGCCGAGGCCCCATCGGAACGGCCGCAGGAATTAAATAGCGTAACAGTTCCCTTGGCGCCTTCTTCAAAAACTTTCCCGTCCATGTGCTTCGCGTATTCCTCGTAGAACTTTTTGATCGAATAGGCCGAGTTATCGAATGCAACCGGCGCCTTGGCGAATTTTTGCGGCTTGGAAACGAGGT
Source organism: Elusimicrobiota bacterium (assembly GCA_041603335.1). GTDB lineage: Bacteria > Elusimicrobiota > Elusimicrobia > UBA1565 > UBA1565 > UBA1565. The sequence continues at coordinate 9,981 of JBFIEP010000037.1, forward strand.
CTTCGCGGAGGAACGGGTATTCATCCTTCTCGAGAGAAACGTCTCCGTCTTTGAATGGCTTCACATGGCTGTCATAAAAGCCGGCGTTCCACCCGTCAATGCAGCGCTTAAAACTTTGGTGTGCATACTCGTCTTGAGCCTCGCGAGTAATGCCGTACATCTGGGCGCAAACTTCCGCAGTCCCGGCCATATTGATGTCGCGGACGGGGTCGGTAAGGCCGCGCTCCATAGCATCAACGACGGCGACTGTTTCCGACTCAAGGAGTTCTCCCCATTTCTTTTTGACAGTGTCCATCGAACGCAGCGCTTTGTCCGAGCGCGGTCCCGAAATCGTATAAGGGAGGCGCGACATGGACTCGGTTCCGCCGGCGATGTATAGCTCTCCTTCTCCCGCAAGAATGCACCGGGCGGCGGCAGAGACGGCTTCAATGGAAGACACGCAGTTGTTTTGAACCGTTATTGCCTGCGAGCTTAATGGGAGGCCGGCGCGAAGTGCGGTTACGCGTGCGATGTTGGGTGCCTGAAAATCCTGACCAACCCAGCCAACGATAAGGCCATCAACTTCGCCTTTAGGAACGCCGACTTCTTTGATTGTGGATTCAACAGCGGCCTTCATGAGGTCATCGGCCTGCATGCCGGCAAGGGAACGGGAGAGATGCCCGAAGGGCGTACGGGTGCCTCCACAAAGAACAATTTTATGATCGTGAGCTTTCATAGGGACTGCCTCCAGAAAGGTGGTGTGGCTAAATTATAGGTCTTTTGGATGCCAGAGTTTAGACGAAGTTAATGGGCGCCGAGCGTGACAACAACATCGATAACCGTGCCGTTTCGATCGACTTGGAAGGTCAGGGAATCGGTCGGGGCTTTAGAGCGCATTACCGACGATAGGGCGCCAAAGGCCTGGGTAGAGCTGGGAGGAAGTCCCCGCCCTTCGACGCCGACGATGATATCACCGGCCTGAAGTCCGGCTTTTGCGGCAGGGCTTCCGGGGCGAACAGCTTCTATTTCCGCGCCGAAGCCGTCCGAGGAAGGATCGGCGGGATAGAAAATTGCACCGAGCCACGAGCTGGAGATATTCCCCTGGGCGGCGTATTGCGCGAGTGCGTTCTGCAAATCTTGAGACGTAATCGAGCGCGAGATTCCCGCGAACGCACCGGAGGGACTTACGATTTGAGTATTGATCCCGATGAGTTCACCTTTCATATTAAAGAGCGGACCGCCCGAATTCCCGGGGTTAACTGCGGCATCGTGCTGCTGAAATTGAATAAATCCGTTGCTTCTAAAGCCGAGACCGCTAATAATGCCCTTGGTCACCGTGAAGGGTTGGCCGAGCGGAAAGCCCATCGCGACGACTTCTTGACCTTCAAGGACTGTATTGCTGTTTCCGATTGTGATGGTGGGCCAGCCGAAGGGATTTTGCGGAATGATTTTAAGGATGGCCATGTCCTTGTCGGGATTATAGGCAACAACGGCTGCCGGGACGCGTTGTCCGTTGGTGAGCCGGATCATGATCTCGGTTTTGTGCTGACGGGAAATTTTTCCTGTTTGTTGGTTAACGCTTTCGGCAACGACATGCGCGTTTGTTATGAGGGTGCCGTCACGGTTGATAATAAACCCGGTTCCCGTTCCCCCTCGCGTCATTACATTTACGACGGCGGGTTTATTTTTCTGAACGATTTGAACGGTTGTGAGTTCCGCGCCGGGGGCAACGTCAGCGGGTGCACCGTTCATGAGTTGGTTGAGAATCTGTTGGAGGTTCCCTGGAGCCGCTTGATGCGGGTTTTGAGTCTGGACGTAGGCGGCCTGCATGGAATTTCCTATTTCCGTGCTGCTGGGTGCGGAAGCCATAAAGCCCGCTCCGAGCATGACGGGAATGATGAACAGTCCTGCGATACGCGAGTACCAGCGCATTCGTCGGTCAGTGCCGGATTCTTTCTGCTCGGTTTCTCCGCGTGCGACGCGAGCCGCTTCTTTTTTCCCTTTTCGCCAGGTGCGCCAGTTGTAATAAAGATAGGTGACCGACCCGAGGCCTAATACCGTCGAGGCGATAGCCGCGCTCTGGACTCCAAGGAAAAAGGGAACAAGCGTCGCGAGTCCGATTGTCATTGCGTTGAAAACAAAATGTGCGACAAAGGGAGCGGCAAGAAAGCGTGTGCGGTAGGCGACGTGGGCCAGGGCGTAACCCATGACGGCGTGGTAGAGAATCAGGTAAGGATTAAATCCCCACATCGCGATGTGGGCGGTCGCAAATCCTACCGACGATAGGGCGGCGGCGAG
>JBFIEP010000038.1:0-12112 GCA_041603335.1 Elusimicrobiota bacterium
GGGTTTGTGGAGAGTCAGGCAGTGGCTCGAGGTCGAGCGTTCCCGGTCCGGAACGAGTGTCGTTACCTTTCCTAAAACCCGGAGCGACTTAATAAGCGGCAGTAAGCCGTCTCCATTAATGCCATCGTCATTGACGATGAGAATTTCGGCACGCTTTTTCCCTCGAGGCATGATACGCTACCTTACCGCTTTTGCCGTCTGTTCGACAATATCTGCAAGGCGCCGGACTGACTCCGCTGCCGGGGGCAGTCCGATTTTAATTTCGGGAGATTCTGTCAGGTCTTTCGGGAGTGTCATCAGGGCTCTAGCCAGTGTGTCGGGGGTAAGATTCTCTTCTTCCAGCAATTGACCGAGTCCTGCATTTTCCAAAGCACGGGCGTTGTGGGTTTGGTGATCGGCGGCCGCATAGGGATAGGGAATGAGAACCGCAGGCAGCCTTTGGGCCAATAGTTCGGCTGCCGTACTCGCTCCAGCCCGGCAGATTACCGCATCGGCGGCGGCATAGGCTCTTACCATATCGGCGTCGTATTCCGCAACAACGGAAAACACTGTTTTGTTTATTTTTGAATACGCTTCCTTCGTTGTTTCCAGATGCCCTTTCCCGCATAGGTGATACGCTTGAACCGGTTCCCCTAGAGCCTCGAGAGCGGCAGGCGTTTGGAGATTTAGAGCGGACGCTCCTTGGGAGCCTCCGAGAATGAGGATTGTTCGGAGCCCGGGTTTTAATCCTAAGTCTCGCCGAGCCTGTGAACTATCCCCCCTTTGGTACAGAGCCTCCCGAATGGGCGTCCCCGTGAGAACTCCGATTTTTACCGGTTCGGTCAATGGCAATCCGAGGGCCAGGGAATTCGAAAAGCGGGAGACGACCTGATTTGCAAGGCCAAGAACGGAATTGGATTCATGGAGAACGATCGGAATCCTTCCAAGTCGCGCGGCCGCTGCCGAGGCTCCGGTCACGTAGGCCCCCATCCCGACGAATACATTGGGGCGGTAGGAACGAAACACGCGCCCTATCATTCTGACAGCGCAGAGAGTTTTCGGAAGAATCGTGAACCAGGATAAAGACGGCCGACGGGATAAGCCCCGAAGGTGTATTTCGACGCTTGGGAGGTCCTGGGCTTCAAGAAGAGGTTTTGCGGGATCATTATCTCGAATGAGGAATAAGGCTTCGTGTCCGCGGCGCTTTAGTTCTCGTGCGAGTGCATACCCGGGGTAGAAATGTCCTCCTGTTCCGCCGCAGGCGATAGCGACTCTCACCGGGCGCGTTCGCTCGAGTGGCGCGAAATATTTAGAAGGATGCCGACGGCGGCGAGCGAGACGAGTAGTGACGATCCGCCGTAGGAGAAGAATGGAAGCGGGAGTCCCTTTGTCGGGATTAACCCTATCGACATAGCGATGTTAAAGAAGGCTTGGAGGACGATTAGAATTGATAGTCCGGCCGCGAGCAGTGTGCCATAGAGGTCCGGTGCCCGCCGCGCGATACGGATGCCGCGGACGGCGAAAGCGGCGAAGAGAACGAGCACCATGGCGGCTCCGGCAAGGCCAAGCTCTTCGCAAACGATTGAAAATATAAAGTCTGTGTGGGCGGCCGGCAAATACAGCAGCTTTATTTTTGACGCCCCGATGCCGTTTCCAAAAAGCCCGCCGGAACCGACTGCGAGAAGGGACTGGGAAAGTTGGTATCCGGCCCCCGTCGCATCCTCAAAGGGGGTTAGGAAACTGAATAATCGCGCCCTGCGGTAAGGGAGGCGGAGCAATTCGATAACGAAAAGGACGCCCGTTGTACCGATTGTGGCGGCGAGATGCTTCATCTGGGTCCCGCCAATAAAGAGGATGAAGAACGAGACGGCTAGAACTAGACTCGGGGTCCCCAGATCGGGCGCGAGCCCCATCAGGACGAGCAGTATCCCGACGAAGGAGAGCGGAATCCCGATTCCGTATTGAAGATTTTTAATTTTACTTCGCTTGCGGTCTAGATAATCGGCCAAGAAAAGGACCACTGTTATTTTTGCAAACTCCGCAGGCTGGAGACCGAAGCTGCCGATTCGAATCCATCGTTTTACACCGGCGACTGCGGGTGAGAATAAAACCGCCACGAGCAGCAGTGCGGTGATGAAAAAAATAATCCAGTTATACTCCCGGTACATTTTATAGTCGACGCGGCTTAGGACCGCCATGAGTCCAATGCCGACCGCCGCGAATAATAACTGCCGTTTCATGAAAAACCACGGATTCCCGTAAATGTGATCAGCGTGAATCGCACTTGCGGAGTAGAGTGCAATGAGTCCAAAGGTAAGCATGCCGAGTGCAATCGCGAGCAGGGTGGAATCCAGTTCTCGCTGGCGCCGTCCGGTTGATCGTTTGAAGCGTGCTCTCAACGCGTTCCCTTTCCTATTTTTTTAACTAACGATTTAAAGACGTCGCCCCGATGTTCAAAACTGTCGAATTGGTCGAAGGAGGCGCAGGCCGGAGATAGAACGAGAGAGTCCCCTTTCTGTCCGATCTGGTAGGCGACTTGTACGGCCTGTTCCAGGGTCGTGCATGGAAAAACGTGCGTGACCCCTTGAAGGTCTTCCTCTATTTTTCCGACCGCATTTCCGATCGCAAAAACGGCTTTGACGCGGTTTTCAATGTGGGGGCGCAGGGCCTTAAATCCTCCCGGTTTCTGCAGTCCGCCTAAAATGAGAAGGATTTTTCCCGCCCGGTCATCGAGGCTGCGCAAAGCCGCGATGGAAGAATCTACGTTTGTCGCTTTGGAATCGTTGAGGCAAAGAAGTTTTCCGACCTTCCCTACGTCTTCGAGTCTGTGTTCTACCGATTTGAAGTTCTTGAATGCTTTGGCGATTGCCGTTGGTTTGACTCCTTGGCAGGCCGCTAGTAATGCGGCGGCCATGGCGTTTTCCAGATTGTGTTCTCCGGGTATTTTCGGGGGTGGGATTTTGTGGGTCTTTTTCTCGCCCTGGAGACGCAAATTGATCTTCCCCTTTTCGAGCCACGCGGCGGTGCGGTTCGATGGCGTACGGGAAAAAAATAGCTTACGCGCGCGGCATTCACGCGTAAATCCGAGGGAAAGTGCGTCATCGGCATTGAACACGGCGAAGTTATCCCGGTCTTGTCGGCGGAAAATACGTGCTTTTGCTTCCATGTAGGCCTGCATGGACCCATGGTGGTCGAGATGGTCGCTCGTGACGTTTATGATTGCGGCCGCATCGGGTTTGAAATGACGGCTGTCCTCAAGTTGATAACTCGACACTTCAAGGACAACGGTATCGCCTTTCTTTAGTTTGGAGATAGAGCCTGAAACCGTTTGCCCGATGTTTCCCAGCAGGTGGACCTTTTTGCGAGCGCTTTTAAATGCCGCGGCCGTCATTGTTGCGGTGGTTGTTTTTCCGTTTGTTCCGGTTACGGCGACTACGCGTACCTTCGGGGCAAACGAGAGAGCGACTTCAACTTCGCTGAATACCGGCATCCCCGCTGCACGGGCTTTCGCGAGAATCGGCGCGTGGTGCGGTATCCCGGGGCTTTTTACGATAAAGTGATGGTCTAGAATGCGGTCAGAGTGCCCTCCCGCTTCCCATTTAATCTTCTCCGGCAATTTATTCGCGATATCCCTCAATTCCCGGCGGGGTCGGGAATCACTGACGAAAACGCGAAACCCTTTTCGGGCGAGAAGTTTTGCGGCGGCGAGTCCGGAGCGACCCAGGCCAAGAACGACGGCCTTGCGGCCCTTATAGGCTTTGGGCGTGAATGCGTGATCTAATAGGGGCCGGGGTCTCTTCTTTCGGACTGTCTTTGCGGGCTTTGCGGAAACCTTCTTCTTCGAAACTTTCTTTTTCCTTTTTTTCTTAGGCATTAGCGTATCTTCAGTGAAGCGATCGCGGCCAGCATTAGCACGATGCTCGAAATCCAAAAGCGAACTGTCACTTTTGATTCTGCGATTCCGCCTAATTCGAAATGGTGATGGATCGGAGCCATCCGGAAAATGCGTTTACCCCCGCGAAGTTTGTAGGAGGCCATCTGCGCGATAACCGAGAGGGTTTCCAGGACAAACACTCCCCCCACCACAGGAAGGAGTAATTCCTGCTTAACGCAGAGAGCGATTGTTCCGATAACCCCGCCGAGGAATAAGGAGGAGGTGTCGCCCATGAATATTTCGGCGGGGTAGGCATTAAACCAGAGAAACCCGAGGCAGGCTCCAATAAGTCCGGCCAGAAAAACGGTGATTTCCCCCGCTCCCGCGACAGGGACGACCTGCAGATAGGTGGCGAACTTATAATGCCCCGCGAAGTAGGCAAAAACGGCGTAGGCAATAGCGCAGAAAATAATAGTGCCGGAAGCGAGGCCATCGAGACCATCGGTCAGGTTGACGGCATTGGAAGATCCGACAATGACGAAAACCGATATGACGTAATAAAGAATGCCGATATCAATAAAGGTCCGTTTTGCGTAGGGGATTAGCAGGGAAGTTTGAAATTCCTGATTCGGCGGAAATCCGGCAAGGTAGCCCACAACTAGCAGTGCCACCGTGATTTGGACGAGAAATTTTAATCTGGAAGGGGCGCCTTTCGGGTCTTTGCGGATAAGCTTAAGGTAGTCATCCCAAAAACCGATGCTTGTCAGGGTTGTTGAAACAAATAGGAGAATCCATGTAAATCGGACGTCGGGGCGCATCCATAGGAGCGTTGTTATGACGACTGCGGCAAAAATTAGTAATCCCCCCATCGTAGGGGTTCCTTCTTTCGATAGATGCGTTGAGGGGCCGTCCTTGCGTTGGTTTTGTCCGATTTTCTTTTCCCTCAAAAAACGAATGAGAGGCGGGCCCATGATGAGAGTTATGAAAAGAGAAGTGACTGCGGCTCCTCCCGCCCGCACGGAGATATAGCGAAAGACATTGAGCGCCCCCCAGGCGTCGGAATAGGAAATCAGCCAGTACATCATGGGCCTAGAGTTCCTCCGCGAGCATTTCGAGCTTCATGAGGCGCGACGCCTTAAAATAAACCGCTGCCGTAGGACTCAGTGCCGCACGCAAAGGACCTGCGAGTTCCGCCGCCTTTAGGGCATGATGAATAGGAAAGGGAAGGGTTCCGGAAGGGATTTCCGCCGCGGCAGCGGCCATCGTTTCCCCTGCAAGAAAAAGCGCCGAGAGGGGTGCGTTTTCAAGGCTTTTGAGAACGTCCTTGTGCAGCTCAAGGGAACGTTCGCCTAGTTCCAGCATGTCGCCGAGCACCGCGATGCGTTGTCCGTCGGGATTGAGTTCTAAAAAGGATTCCACGCCGGCCTTCATTGAGGCGGGATTGGCATTGTATGTGTCTATGGTGAATACCGCTCCCGAGGAATGTTCCCGTCGGGCAAAGCGGAGAGGGGCGGGCTTGAAATTTTCCAATCCGGCAGCGATGACATCGACGCCGACATCCAGGGCAAGAGCGGCCGCGGCGGCGGCGGCCGCATTGATCGTATAGAGGGATCCCTTAACATCCGGAAACTCAATTTGGGTGCCATTAATCTCGATCCCGTTTTCAAGAGCACGGACGCGTCTACCGGCTTCCCGTCCGAATGTTATGGCGCGGCCGCCGAGTTGGGGCAGGAGTTTCGATAGCCAAGGATCCTCCGCGAAAACAGCGACCGGTGCGTCCTCGGGGAGCCCCGAGAGGAGTTCGCATTTAGTTTCGAAAACCGTTTCCTCATTACCAAAAAATTCGAGGTGCGCGGGACCGATATTGGTGAGTATCCCGATCGTCGGCTCTGCTAGTTTTGCGAGGTAAGCGATATCCCCTTTGCGCGACGCCCCCATCTCAACGACAGCGGCAGAGTGGTTCTCATCGATCGAAAAAAGGGTCAACGGAAGACCGATTTCATTGTTGTAATTCCCGCGGGTGGCACAGACGGGACCGCGTTCTGAGAGAATCGCCGCGAGCATTTCTTTGACTGTCGTCTTTCCGTTCGATCCGGTAATCCCGATAACCGGGATCGAGAAGCGGCGGCGGTGCGTGCGGGCTAATAATCCAAGAGCAGTGCGGGTATCTTCAACAGCGAGTACTTGGGGGGCGCGTTTTGACGGTAGGGGCATCCCCTGTTTGACGATCCATCCTGCGGCCGAGGCTGCGGGTTCTTTCTCCAGGAAATCGTGCCCATCGAAACGGTCTCCTTGAAGAACCCAAAAGGCCTCATCCTTATCGAGAGAGCGGGAATCGATGGAAAATGAGCGCAGGGGCGCTTCGGGTTTTCCATGGATTAGAATCCCCCCGGTTGCTTTGGCGGCTTCGCCCCAGGTCATGTTTAAGCGCATGAGTCTATTATTCGGAGGGTTCATTGTTAACATCGCCCCAGATCCTTTAACGCTTCGTGGGCAATTTCACCGTCATCGAAACGAATAACCTTGTCCTTTAGGGTCTGTGTCGTCTCGTGGCCTTTTCCTGCAATCAGGACAATATCCCCCTCATGCGCGAGTTTAACAGCCTCGAGAATAGCCTCCCTCCGATCTGGAATGATTCTATAATTTTCCAGTGCTTTTTCCCGAATCCCCTGCTCTATATCGCGGAGGATTTGCATCGGCTCCTCGCCCCGGGGATTGTCCGATGTCGCGATCGTTAGATCGCTGCCTTCACACGCAACAACGCCCATCGGGCCGCGCTTGGTTCTGTCCCGGTCTCCGCCGCATCCGAAAACCGAGATAAGTTTCCTGTGCGGCATGCCGCGTAGGGACGCGAGGGTTGCCGCGAGGGCATCGGTTGTATGGGCATAATCAACAACGACTAGAAATCCTTGGCCTGCATCGACTTTCTCCAACCTTCCAGGAACGCGATCAAGATCTGCGAGGCCCTCATAAATGCGTTCGGGAGAGATTCCCAATTCGAGAGACGCTGCGGCGGCCGCCGCCGCGTTATAGGCATTGTAATCGCCGAGAAGTTCGAGACGGCAGGCGAATTCTCCCTTACCCGTGTGAAGTCGAAAGGTCGTCCCCTCTACTGTCGTGGATAGCCCCTCTATTCGGTAGTCGGAGGATTCGTGGGCCCCGTAGGTTTTCAGCGTTACGTCGAGTGCCCGGCGTCGTAATCGGGAATAGCTTTCATCGTCACGATTAAGAACCGCGAGCCGGCGTGATTTCGTGGAATCGGCACGTTCAAGTAATTCGAAAAGTCGCGCTTTCGCTTCAAAATAGGCTTCCCGGTCCTTATGGAAATCGAGGTGGTCCGTTTGGAAGTTCGTCATGACGGCCGCGTCGAAATGAACATCATCGACACGCAATGTGGCCAGGGCATGGGAGGAGACTTCCATCGCGGTGTGAGTGACTCCTTGGTCCCGCATCTGTCCAAGCAGGCGTTGGACATCGAGGGAAAACGGTGTTGTGTTAACGGCCTCTTCGATTTTTCTCTTCCGGATTCGGTGGCCGACGGTTCCAAGAACGCCGGGGGGATGTCCTGCCCGGGAGAATATCGATTCGAGGAAGTGCGTGGTCGTTGTTTTTCCGTTTGTTCCGGTGACGCCTACAACCGTCATTGATGCCGATGGGTCCCCGTAGAATGTCGCCGCCATCGCGCCCATCGCTTCAAAAATATTTTTTACCTGAATCCAGGCGACCGCTTGACCCGGTCGATCACGCCGGGCAAGAGAAACGGGTGCGGGCGGCGGCTTCAATTCGCTAACGATCGCGGCAGCTCCTTTCGAGACCGCCTGTCTAATAAAACGATTCCCATCGGATTTGCTTCCGGGCAGTGCGAAAAAGAGGCCTTCCGGCTCAGTTTTTCTCGAGTCGAGAGAGGCGGAACGGATCTCTGCATCTAGATTCCCGGAGTGGAAGGCTGTCGCTACACCTGTTAGAAGTTCGCGCAGGGTACTCACACCTTCCCCCCTGTGCTGCGGGATGGTTTTAGATAGGACGGAGCAGGCAATGGGTTTGAAGCAGGAAGCGGTTTGGGGGCATCCTTAATTTTCTCATCATTCCAGCGAAGCGGTAGGGGACGCTCAGGTGCAATCGCAAAATGGGCAAGTAATTGCCGGGCGATCTTTGAAAAGATCGGAGCGGCGACTTCAGATCCGTATTCCCCGACCCGCGGGGTATCGATGATTACAAGAATCGTGAACCGCGGTTTATCGGCAGGGAGGTAGCCGATAAAAGAGGCTATATAGTCGGTGGTTGAATATTTCCCCGTTGCCGGGTCAATTTTTTCGGCGGTGCCGGTTTTTCCCGCCGTTGTGTATCCGGGAATTTTAGCGCTGATTCCCGTCCCTTCATCAACGACACGTTCCAGCTGTGATTGCAGCTGTTTGACGGTCGCGGGGTGTGCGATGCGCCGCACTTCTACACGTCCCCGCTGCGGGCGGCCATGCGACCGGATGATGAGTCTAGGCTCCAAAAGCGTTCCGCCGTTTGCGATTGCAGAGTAAGCGCCTACCAGTTGCAGTGCGGTGACCGCCACTCCTTGGCCAAAGGCGGCATTGGCGAGGCGTACATCCCGAATCGCGCCGTTGGGAATGATTCCGGCGCTTTCGCCGCGAAGCGGAGTGCCGGTTTTATAGCCAAAACCGAAACGGCGGCAGAAATCGAGGAAACGCTTCGATCCCAGGCGAAGACCGAGTTTGGCGGTTCCGATATTGGAGGAATGCTGCATGATCTGTTGGAGGGTGAGCATGCTCTTTTTTTCATGGTCTTTTATTCTTATGCCGGGCGCCATTTCCCAGCGTCCATTTTCACAATTGATTAGCTCATCAGGGGAAATAACCCGCTCTTCGATTGCGGCGGCGGCTACAACGATCTTAAACGTCGAGCCCGGCTCATAAACGTCCTGAATCGCGGCACTGCGCTTCGGGTCGGAGGGGCGTTCAGCCAACGCTAAAATTTCACCTGTTTGCGGATCCTGAATAATCGCAATTCCGGCTTTCCCTTGGGCGCTTCTTAAGCCTTCATCAAGCGCTTGTTCGGCAAAATATTGAACCGTTCGATCGAGGGACAAGATAAGATCGTCCGGAGGACGGCGTTTAGAGTCATTCGATTCGGCGATCGACCGTCCCGCTCCATCGCGGGTCTGACTTATCTGGATTGCTTTTCCCGAAAGGGCTCTATCGAAGGCATATTCCAGTCCGGCGATTCCCCCACCGTCGGTGCGGACGAGACCGAGAACCGACCGTGCGAGGTCTTCATTCGGATAATACCGGCGTTCATCGGGGTGGATCCCAACAGAGGGAAGGGAGAGTTTTTTAAGTCGATCCATTTCCTCAAGAGTCATTTTCCGTTTTAACCAAATGGTCCTTCGCTTACTTTCCGCCTGTTTGCGCAATCCCGACCCCTCCAGCGACAGCGCCTTTGCGATCGCTTTGAGGGTTGCCTCTTTTTTACGAGGCTCGCGCTCTAAAACTTTCAAGTCCAAAAAGCTGGACCAGGCCGGAACCGATTGCGCGAGAATACGGCCCCGGCGGTCGAGAATTCTCCCACGGGGAACGATCTCAAGGGCGTTTCGCTGCGTCGAATGGTTTACTCTGGCGGTCAAGGCATCAGAGCGAACGGTTTGGAGATAAATGAGTCGTGCTGAGATGGGGACAAGGGATGCCAAGCACAAAAACAGGGCGACGTGCAGGCGGGAGGACTGGCGCATGGGCGCGTTCGCTAATCGATAAGTCGGCTCAACGTGAAGCCTACGATCCTCTTGGGTTTTTCTGCAATGATGAGCGGCCGATCGACATTGTTTCCAAGGACGATTAGGCTTTCCGGCGCCGGCGGCCGCATCCCGAGGCGGGATTTTGCCAAATGAGCCAGGCGTTCGGGCGCTTGCAGCTTATCAAGCTCAAGTCTGAGATAGGCAACACGATCCCGCCGGGATTTAAACGCCGTGCGGGCGCTTCCGAGCTCATAACCCAAACGAGTGGCTTGTACTTGTTCTGTTAAGAACACGAATACGAGCGCTGCGGCTGTTGCCGCAAATATCCAGGTTTTAGACTCGTTCAATGTTTTATCTTCTCTGTTCTGCTTGCTTCGGAAAATGAGGGAGGGGCTTGCGCCCCTCCCAACTAAATTCGGCAGGCACCCCGCCGAGTAGGTGCCCACCAGACTGTTTTCAGCTCGCTCTACGCCGGTCCCCCTTGAGGAACACCCTTCGCCAGACGTAACCGCCGCCTGGTGAAGAAGTTGGCTTTAGGCTTATGACCTGTTGTCTCGAGCTGAGGAATTGCATGGCACTTTTCGGGATTTTATTTTGGTTCATGCGGTCCTCTCTATCACGCGGAGTTTTGAACTCCGGGCGCGAGGATTGCGATTAGCTTCCTCAGTTCCCGGAGACACAGGAGAATTGGTGATCAGCTTCACTTGGCCGTGGTCGGCGAGCGAGCGGAAAAGGTTTTTGACGATACGGTCTTCCAGCGAGTGGAATGAAATAACCGCGACACGACCGCCGGGTGCGACCCTTGCGATGATGGATTCGATGCCGCGGGTCAAGTTTTCCAGTTCTTGATTAACCGCGATGCGAAGTGCCATGAAGGTCTTGGTTGCCGCGTGGATTTTCCCCTGCCGCGGCAGACGTTTCTCCAGCAATTCGGCCAACTGGCTGGTCGTTGTAAAAGGGCTTTCTTTGCGCGCATCAACTATCCAGCGCGAGATTCGCTTGGCGGCGCGTTCTTCTCCGTACTCACGCAGCAGCAATTCAATTTGCTCTGCGGGCCACTCGTTGCAGATGCGGGCAGCGGTAAGTTTTCCTTCCGGGTCAAGGCGCATGTCAAGCGGGCCTTCGAGCCGATGTGCAAATCCTCGGGAAGCCTTATCCAACTGGAGAGAGGAGACCCCTAAGTCGAACAAGGCTCCCGAGAATTGGGAGACGCCTTGCGCGTCTAAAACTTGTCCCAGGTTGCGGAAATTGGCGCGGACAAGTTGGTAGCGACCGGCAAAGGGCTTGAGGCGCTCCGTCGAGCGTTCAAGCGCTTCTGGGTCCATGTCCGTGCCGAGGAGTTTCCCCCGGGACGAAAGTGTTTCAAGAATGGCTTCTGCGTGGCCGCCAAGACCGACGGTTCCGTCCAAATAGATTCCGTCCCGGTCGGTGACCAATAGGTCGACGACTTCCCGGAGGAGGACCGAGTCGTGTGTGAAGCGTTCTTCCATAGTTGCCGTTGCCATCATCTTAGAGATCCAGTTCCTTCGCTAGTTTCGTCATCGCCGTGTGGGCCGAGCTTTCAAATTTGCGGTATTTTGATTCGTCCCAAATCTCCGCTTTGTTTCCCATCCCAACGAACTTGATGTCCTTCTTCAGCTTTGCGAATTCCTTCAAATTGTGCGGGACCAAGATTCGTCCCTGTTCGTCCGTCTCGACCGGTGATGCCTTTCCGAAAATTTGCGACCGCAGCTTGCGAACTTCCGTCTTGTCCTTCACGTTCCGCGTTTGCTCGTTGAAATCTTCGAGCAGTTTTTCCCATTGCGAGGGGAGGAAGAACCACAAGCAAGGATCATCACCAAGGGCAGTCGTAATCCAAAAGTGGGGGCCGTTCTCCCGGAGCAGAGCTTCCCTGTAGCTAGGTGGGACCACCAATCGATTTTTTGAGTCGAGAGTATAGTCATGTTCCCCTGTTGTTACCGAGATCCCCACTTTCTACCACTTTCTCCCACAATTCCCCACACGGCAATGGTAAGGGTTACTCTCGATTCTGTCAAGACTTAATTGTGGGGAACACAAAATTGAAGCACTCCCCCGATGGGAGAGTGTCTTCTGACGTATATAGGAAGGGTGGTGCCAGACTTAATAGGGTGGGAGAATGAGGGATCCTTTTTTAAGGAATTCTCAACATCCCCCCGCTTCTTGCGAAAAAGCGGGTATTTTTCTTCCTTTTATTCTTCAAGAAATCTTTCACCGACACCCATTTTATTTCCCGGCATAATGGAAATATGAAAAAGAAAAAACGGGATGAAGTCGGTTCATGGATTCTGGTCTCGATGGTTGCGATTGCTTCGGCTTCTTTGAGTGCGTCTGTGATGGTGACGCTCAAGCAATGCGAGGAGCGGTATGCAGCGACGGCGTCCCTTCAAACCGAGCCGAGTATTTTTGTTCCCGACGATCTACGAGATTCTCTAAACGGAGTGGAAGATCATCGAAATGAATTTTGGTCGAGGGATGTGATGCAGCGGGTAGTCGATACC
>JBFIEP010000039.1:0-12085 GCA_041603335.1 Elusimicrobiota bacterium
CAGGCCCTCTCGAGCCCGCTCAAATCGCGGAAAACGAGGCCTTTGGCCCCGAAACCCTCGTTTGCTCCGAGCATTTCTCGGGCGACGGGGATCATGCTTGGATTCGCGCGGGATTTATAGGTGAATTGCGGAATCAATTACCGCGGGCTTTGCGAATCATCCCCCCTGATCCGACACTGGCTGAAGCGGCGGCAATCGGCTCTCTCGAGAAACGGGTCCTTGAGCTGGAAAGCCTGCTCCTCGACGCTCTCGACCGGCTTAGGGAAAGAACCCGAGATGTCCACGATCTGGAACTCGACTCCCGTGAGCGGGAACGTGAAGTCCTGAAACTGCAAACCGCTTTGAAGAGGATCTCATCACGCGTGGGCAATCTCGGGGGGCTGGATGCCCAGCTTAGACGCATGACCAACGCTCTCGAGGTTAACGAAAAGAACGTTGGCTCAATTCGGAATTCGTTCGAGCAGGGGCTTGAAGAAGCGGCGCGCACTGCCGCAAAAACCGTCGCAGAGGCGCTTCATGCGGTTCAAGAAGCGACTAAAATCGCCGAAAAGGCGACGGCGATCGCGGCCGGAAATAAAAAACGCCGGCGCAAAAAACGCAAACGAACGAAAAAAAAGAAAAGCGGACCCGATCCGTTCGCGATTTAAACTAGCGCGTATCCGGAAGTTCGGATGCCACGATCCGGCGGACAGAGCGTCCAATCGCAACCCGATCGCCGGTCTTACGAAAGGTCAGCGATCCTAGCGTGTAGCCGTCAGGATCAGTTTCGGATTGAGAAACCACCGCCTCGATTCCAACAAAGGGATCTCCGAAAACTTCAAACTCCAAGGACAAGACGGCTCCGTCGGGGATGGGAGCCTGACAAACAAGACGCCCCCCCTCGGGGCTTAACGATAGGAGTCGACCCCAGGTTTCCGCCCGTGAAGAATCATCGGTAAATCGAATAAGGACCGGGACAAACCGGGAAGCGTCGACTTTCACGGATTTCGGATCGCGCGAAGATGATCCGGTGGAATTAAGTGGACAAAGACACGACCCGGAGCGTCCCCAATCGGACGCTGTTCAGCCGTCGTGTAAAACTTTTGACCGTCGAACGCGAGGCCCGTCGGATTCCATTCGGAACCGCGATATTGATCCAAGGGCAGACGCATCGTCACGCGTTCCGGATTGGTTAAATCATGCCGCAGCAGCTCACGGTTCACCGCATCAAGAGACCAGATGGTTTTACCGTCGAAGGCGAGGGCAACGGGTTTCCCCCCCGGATACGGGTAGCTTTTTATCACAGACAATCCCTCGTCTGGGATGCGCTTATGGATCTTCTTCAGTTTAGTGTCGCAAGTCCACAAGTAAAGCCCGTCATACGCGAGACCAATCGTCTGCGCGGATTTATCCTTTGTCCACGCAAGCACGGTCAAGCGGTCATCGAGCATATGACGAACAATTCCTCGTGGGGCAGATGCCGCGTACAAAACGTCCCCGGCGATTGCGAGAGCACCGGGGCGTTCCTGAGGCAGATGCCGTGTTCGCAAAACCGCAAATGACTTCCTGTCATGTCTGTGTATTGTCTGGGAGAACCAATCACTGATCCAAAAATGCCGGCCATCATAGGCGAGTCCGCCGGGATGGGCGTATGGCAACTGATATTCGGTCGGCGGTGTCGGCATTGCCGCTTCCCGTGCAAGCCGCCGATGGCGCTGCAGCGCCCCCCACGTTCCGGCACCTCCAACGAGCAGCAATCCCAGCACCGCATAAAGCCAAACTCCCGTTTTCTTCTCGACAGGACGGGAAGCTTCAAATGCCGTCCCTTTAAATCGCAAAGCCTTGGAAATTGTCGCAGCAAGATGATCGGAAGTCCACGGAGGCGCGACCACCTCATAGGCGCCCGCCTTTAATAAATCCAATGCACGCGCGGCCTTGCGCTCGGTCAGCGCGACGATAACCGGAAGGAGAGGAGCTTCCCGTTCCAATTCGGCAAGCGCGGATTCCGCGACGGATTCGGCAGGCTCCTGAGCGACAACCATCAGGCGGGGCCGCTGCCGGGACACAATTTCCATGCCTCCGGAAAGATCTTTTGCGGCAGCAACCAGATGCCCCAGTTCTTCAAGCGCGAGCTTAAGTTCCGTACGCTTCTCTTCGTCCCGTGAAATGACCGCAATAACGGCCATTAGCGCCCCATCGGTTTGGGAATCAAAAGTGTTTTCCCTTCAACCGGAAGTCCCCTTTCAATACGGTCCGGATTCGCTTCATAAATCGCTTCCCAGAGCGCGGGATCCCCATAATATTTCTCCGCCAATTTACGGAGCGTATCCCCAGCTCGAACGCGATGGCGTTTCGGGAATTTAGAACGCCTACGCCGCTTCCGGGTTTTCTCGGGCTTGGGAGCGACAACAGTGGGCGGCGGTGCAGAATCGATCCCCGCCGGCATATCAACCGCCGCGTCGTTATCGATCCCCGCAGGCATATCGGGGATGGATTCGGGGGACGAAAGCAGCGGATCACCCGGCTCGGGATGATCCCGGTCGTAGCGCCGTTTCTGCAATTCGTATTCAAGGTCGCGGCTTTGCCGTTGAAGATCACGCAAACGGTCCTCTTCCGCCTCTACCTGTCCTTCCAAACTCGTTTTATTCGCATCGGCGGCGTCACGATTGCTGCGCATGTCCCGAACTTGTTTTTTAAGCTCAAGAATCTCTCCCCGCAGATCCCCGGCCGTTCGAGCCGCGTCTCCCGGGAAACGCCAGTAAAAAGGCGGAGCCCCGAACGTCCAGGTGACCGATACCTGCACTCCCGTTCCAGCGGCAGTGCGTCCTTTGGACGGGAGCATGAACCCCATATCAAGAATGAGCGGGGAATAATTTAATCCCAGACCCACCGCAAGCGTGTCGATGGTGTCGAGCGAAACACCCCGGCCCAAACGGAGCTTCAATAGGCGCTGCATGAAATCAATTTCGACACCCGGATAAAATTCCGTCAGGCCGCTTCGAATACGCACATCGGTCGCAAAACGCATCCGCCGCTTATAGCGATACGATCCTCCGAATGCGATGGTGGGCGTTGGAACTCCCACGCTCGAACCCAGATCGGTAACCGACACACCGAAGGCCATATCCCACCCGGGCTCCATAATCGCTCCGAAATCAAGCGCAGGTGTAAATTTATGCGGCAGCGACTCCGGGTTGATCGATGAGAATTTTAGATTGGCGCCGACCTTGACCGGCTTGGGGATATAGTACTTTTGCAGATTCAGCGTCGTGGAAAAATGGCCCAAAAGCTGCCGCTTGCTGCCGGCACTCAACTGTTTTAGATCGGCATAGGCAGCCCCGACTGTTGATCCGGGAAGAATCGGAAAAGGACGTGTATAAGCGAAGGTTTCTTGGGAAAGAAATCCTACATCCGAAGGGATACGCTGAATGCTGCCGGAAACCTGGGTAAACGGAGCTCCCGCGAGGCCGGCCGGATTAAAAAACATTCCGAATACATCGTTGGAAATCGCGGTATAGGCGTACCCCATTCCCATAGGCCGGGCACCGGGTTGGATATCATTGAAGATTGACGCGTCGACCGGGACGACGCCAAGCGCCAAAGAAAAAGCCAGGGATAATCGAAAGAATCCGCGTTTCACGCCCCGAATTATACAACAAAACCCGTCGAGAGACGCGCTTGACAGCCACCAACGCCCAGGCCATACTTGCAGGAAGCGGCGATGGGAATCATTCGAAAACCTCAAAGCATCCGCGGCCAAATTTTTTTATTGGTCGTCATCCTCGTTGATATCGGTCTTCTTATCTGGGGCTGGCACATCTATCAGCGTCGACAAGAGAAGCTCGACGATTCCGGGTTCAATCTTTCCAAGGCCCCTGAAAAAGAGAAAAATCCCTTTGATTACAACCCCGGCTCCGATGATGTTAAGGACCTTGAGGCATCGATGCGGCTTGTCATCAAGGAATCGCGGAATCTTCCAGCGTTGGGCCAAGGGCGCGGTGGTGCTCCTCCGGTCCAATCCGGCGAACGGGAATCAAGCAGAAGGAGTGATTCCCCTCCGCCCCCAATCCACAAAACCTCATCCCGATCCATGAACGACGCCTCTGCGGAGGAACGCCGCAAGGTCAAGAAGGCGAAAAGCGCATTTTACGATCTAAAAAAAGATCCGAAATTTAAAAATTCAAAAGCGATCAAGGACTGGAACAAGGAATTTCTATCCCACAAGGATCTACGAAAGATTAACGCGGCCTACCAGAAGGACAGGGACGCCATCAAATTTATGGTCAAAATGGTTGGATCGTCTAACTTCAGAGGCATGTTCGGGAAGTACATGCTAAGGGCCGACATGAGGGATTTTGTTCAAACCATGGCAAAATCCGCGGCAGTCAATGCCGCCGCAGACACCTTCCTCGCGGATGCGAATATGGGGGCCATGGCCAAACACCTCGGTTTCGCAAGGGATCGGATGACGGGGAAAAATCCTGCAAAAGAAGACGTAAGTGCATTAAATGGTCTTCGCGGCAGCGAAGACTACAAAGGAATGCTCAACGAGTAGACAAAAACGACGGACTAAAGGCTAGTTTCCGCCGCCAAAATCCTGGGTCGATGGCATCTCTACGGGAGCTTCTTCCTTCTCCTCCTCACCGTCATCGCAGCCGGTCATCGACCCGCCGCAAATAAAGAGGACCAGAAGAGGCATTAGTAGCTTTTTCATGGCTTCTCCCAGTGTAGAACCCCAAGGAAATCCCGTCAAGGGTCCATCTTGACGTAAATTTGAGCATCAGGCATACTGGCCTTATGGATAAGAAAACGGCACTTGCCGCTTTCCTGACCATTCTTTTCTTCGGGGGCATCACCGCCGGGGGGGTATTTATGTTTCTAAATCCCTCCCGGGACGACGGTCCCAAACCCTCTGGAGGGATGTTTCCGAACGCAACAGCGGGACCCTCCTCTGAAAAACCAATGGCGGCACCCGCCGATTGGGGTGCCAAAGCGGCACCGATGCCGGCCGTACGCGGCAGAGTGCCGAGCAAAAGCGGCGGCGGATCCCTTGGTTTTATTCAAAAAGACGAAAGCTTTATCGGAGACGGCAAAAAAGATCCCCTTTCCTCCGAGGCACAGGCCGCGAAGGAAGGGGACGCGAAGGCTCTGGTAGAGGCGCTTGCTAAAGGGAGGGAAAAGGAAAGCGGCAGCCTGTCGGATCGTGCGATTCGTTCAATCATGCAAAAGGTCGTTGACGCCGTTCATGAGCGGCAGCCCCGCTGGTACAAGCAATTCCTATACAGTAAAAATCTTAAAGCTATCGCGGACCGCTACGACAAGGATAATGACTTCGATGGATTTGTCCGCCGGCTCTCCAAAAGCAAACCCTTCAAAAAAATGCTGAAGTCAAAAAGTAAAAATCCGGAAATGAAGGAACTCACATGGTCGATCATCGCAGACCGTGAGATCGGCCCCTCACTAAAACAAATCATTACCGAAAAAAAAGACGACCCTAATTTGATGGGACTGCTGAAAAACTACGGCCAAGGCGCCGGCGTCCCCCCCGATATGCTGGAAGCCGCCGGCGTGATGCTAAAAGCCAAAAAGCAGAAAACGAAACGTCGGAGCGCCGGACGCACACGGCCGACATTGCGCAAGCGCGGATTCGGCGGTTACGACAACAAATCAGCGAGTAAACCTTCAGGAAAATCCGATTCGGGAGAAACCGCGCAAGAGCTGCCGGCAGGCGTCACTCCGGAGATGGTGGAAAAATACAAGAAGTACATGAAAAAGTAAGGCTAAAGCATTTACGCTCTACGAAGGAATTGACTAAAAAAGCAATAAAGCAAAGCCTGACACCTACTGTAGGATTTGTTTCATTTCGACGGCGGCGTAGGCGGGCATCCACATTAAATGCAGGATCGCGGTATAGTGTCCGCCCGGAACCCATCGCTGCATGGCATCGGGGAAAGCCTCGGCCAGTTTTTCTCCGTTAAATGCGGGGATAACTCGATCCGACCGGGCATTCACTAATATTACGGTCTTACCGGCATTCGTCTCCCGGTACTCGAGCGGGTCGAGCCCCATCCACGCGCTCTTCACATCCGCCTTCTTGATTCCGGCTTTCTTAATGAATTCCCCGGTCATATTGCTGCGAAACACCAAATCCGCCATATCGGCTCCGCCCAATAGGAAAACGGCCCCCTTCGGACGGTCATCGACCGAATAAACGGCAGACCCCACAAGCGACCCCAAGCTGATTCCAAAAATTCCGATACGCGAACCATCCACTAAATCCGAAGACCGAAGGACATCCATGGCCCGCCGCGCATCCGCACGCGACTGCATGAAATTCTTTCC
This sequence comes from Elusimicrobiota bacterium, assembly GCA_041603335.1. Classification (GTDB taxonomy): domain Bacteria; phylum Elusimicrobiota; class Elusimicrobia; order UBA1565; family UBA1565; genus UBA1565. The sequence continues at coordinate 6,322 of JBFIEP010000039.1, forward strand.
CAGCCTGACCGCACTGCGCGCTAAAAATACCGACCCGCTCGGAATTGTGGGATGCGGACTACGGTGAAACTGGTACGGCATCTCAATCCACATCACCGCAAGGTCCCGACGTAAAAACTCCTGAACAAAACGCATCTCGATCCAAGCATTGGGGGCGGCCATAATGGGAAGGACTAGGACGACAGGAGGCTTTGCTTTCGCACGGCGTGGAATATAAAGGTGCCCCCAAACCGTATCATTAACGGGGAAGGGGCTCTTATGAGGAGACGGGAAGCGAAACTCGTAAAGATGATACCGATACGTCCGGGCTTCGAGACGGATTTCCGTCTCGAAGGCACCCGCTGGAGCGGCAGCCAAAAGCAGGGCTAATATTATCTGCGGATATCGAGGATTTGACACTAAATCAGAAATCTTCTAGAATCGCCAGGCAATCGATTAAGGGAGTTTAACAGTTTTCCTGAATCTGTTGTAATTATTGCTGTTATTCTTCCTTAGGGGGAAGCGACCAGATATGGCACATGTTATTGATGAGAAGTGTTTGGGTGAAGTGTACGCGGCTTGCGTTGACGTTTGCCCGGTAGACTGCATCCATCCCGGCCCGTACAAGGGTGAAGACTTCATGGTCATCGATCCTGAAGTTTGCATCGACTGCGGCGTTTGTTTGCCTGAGTGCCCCATCGGCGCGATTGTAGGCTCAACAGACGAGAACGAGGAGTGGGCGGCGATTAATGCCGAGCTGGCTGAAACGTTCAAGGAGAACGAGAAAGTCACTCCGCGTCCGCCGAACGACCCGCCCAGAAAGCCCGGGAACTCGCTCGTAAAGTAGTCGTCGGATAAAAATAGGTTCTCAAAGGGGCCAGGCACTCCGCTACAGGCGCGGTGCCTGGTCTCTTCTTCTTACGGAGCGATGATCGAAGCATGCATCTATTCACAAGAATCGGCCGATCGATTTATTTCGCTGCGGTTGTACTGGTGCTTGCCTCACCGGACTCGGAGGCAGGCATGACCATCGTTCACGCGTGGCCCCTTGAGCTTAAGGAAGCCCGCATCGATGGCCTGACACCGCTGCCCTTTGAAAAAGGCCTTCTGCAGGGGACAGGATCTGTTGAGTCCCCGGTGATCGAAGCGGACTTTCCATTCAATAATCTTGTCGGATCATGGAACGCCGACACCCCCCGCGGATCCTCTGTAGAAATGGAGGCTCAGGTTCGCATCGATGGACGCTGGACCAAGTGGTATCGCCTTTCCCGCTGGGAACCCGGGGCGCCGCGCAGCTTTGAAAAACAAGCGGATCGTCACGGGAAGGTTTCTGTAGATACGCTCGTTCTGAAGAAAAAGGCCCAAGCGTTCCGCTACCGCCTCCGCCTGCTCTCGGCGGGGACTCGCGAGGCAAAACTTTTACGCGTCGCCGTTACCTACACCGACACCAGCCGCAAGAGTGTAAAGAGCGTCCCGTGGGTTGATGGTCCTTGGGCTCGCGAGATAAAACTCTTTCCCCGCTCCCAAAAAGTAGAAGATCCAGAAATCCGTTCCGACGTTTGCTCCCCGACCTCGCTCTCGATGATCCTCGAGCGGTGGGGCGTCAAACGAACAACCGCAAAAATCGCGGAAACCGTTTACGACCATAAGGCCGAAATCTATGGAAATTGGCCGATCAACGTTGCGGCGGCCGCCTCATTGGGTTTAAGCGGACAGGTTGCGCGCTTGGAGTCGCTTCTTGACCTCCAGGAGGAAATCGCCGCGGGACGCCCCGTCATAACCTCGGTCACCTACAAGCAGGGTGAACTCGATAACTCCCCGATTTCAAAAACAAACGGACATCTTCTCGTCGTCGCAGGATTTACGCCGAAGGGAGACATCATCGCCTACGACCCGGCGGCAAACCCGAAGGGTGTCCGCCGAATTTACAAACGCAAACAATTCGAACAAGTCTGGCTTAAAAACAAACACGGCCTCGTTTATATGCTCGGCCCCCGCTTTCCTTCAGTTGCGGTGATCGGAATGCCCACGGCGGATCTCCGCCAAAGCCCCCGCCAAACCGCAGGACTTAAAGCGATGGACAAAGGACGTCTATCTCAACTGCTCTACGGAGAACACGTGAAGGTTCTGGAGGCCAAAGGAGATTGGGTCCGGGTAAAAGCACTGGAGCAGCCCCATCGCAGCGGCGCAGATACGTGGAGCGGATATCCCGGCTGGGTCAAAGCAGAGGCCCTCGCCGCACCGCCCGTGCCCTATAGACCGACAGCGGTTATCCGCGTGAAACGCGCGGAACTCCGCTGGCGCGATGCCCAAGGTCTCGAGGAAGTCCTCACTCTGCCCATGGGAGCCGCTTTACAGGCCGAGCCTTCCAAAGGTCCCCGAACCGAAGTCCGCCTGCTTGAGGGACGCACGGCGGAAATCGACTCAGCCGCCCTCTGGCGACTCGAGATGTCGAGTTCAGCGCCGGTAAACCGGCGCGATATTGTAGAAGCCGCCGCGACATTTCTGGGAGATACCTACGTTTGGGGCGGCCGGTCAAGCCAACAACTAAAACCCGGCTGGGGCGTTGACTGTTCCGGTCTAATCCACCTCGCGTACCGATCCGTGGGAATGACGGTTCCACGCGATGCGCATGCTCAATTCCAAAAAGCCCGCTCAATTAAACGGAAAAAACTTGAACCCGGCGACCTCATATTTCTCACCGAGAACGCCCGCTCAAAGATCGTTGACCATGTAATGCTCTATACCGGAGGCGACGGCATTCTGGAAAGCCGATCCGGTATTGCCCGCACATTGCGGACGACTTTCACTGAACGCTTTGGCGCCGCACTCGACTCCATAGAATCCGGGACACTGATTATTGATCAAACCCGCCGAAAGCCGGTCCAACGCCGTATTTATTTCGGAAGCCTATTATGAGCGGAGAAGAAAGACGCCTCTCGACACTCTATGACGTGCTTGAGTTTCTGGACTCGCTGCGGGAATCCAACGAGATCAAGGTATGGTCCCGCATGCTCGAAAAAGCGGCGGCCGCCCTGGATGCGGAAGCAGCGGTTTATTTTTACCACGATCAGATTTCCCACCAGCTAGTATCATTCCATTCTATTGGGACCGGGTCGGAAGCCCCGGCCAAAGCCCCGGTCGACCCGGGCGATGGTCTGGCAGGGTGGGTCTCGAAGTTCCATGAGCCGGCACTCGTTGCCGATGCCGCTTCCGACGCCCGCTTTAACGCCGGCGTTGATTCCGCCCCCGGCGTCGAGACGGCAACAGTACTGGCGGTCCCCCTGTTTGTGAACCTGGACTTTGTAGGCGTGTTCGAGTTCATTAACAAAGCCGAGGGGATGTTTACGAGCGAAGACCTTCGCTTTGTAAAATCGACGATTCAGCAAACCTCCCATACGATCCGCCGACTGCAGCTCGACTCGATGGTCAACAGGGTCACGACCTACAACTCATCCATCCTCGATAATCTTTCCGGCGGGTTCCTGGCTGTCGATCTTCAAGGGCGTGTCATGATCTGCAATCCAGCCGCACGGCAAATGCTGGGAATCAAGGGAGAAGCGACCGATCAACCGGTCGAAAACGTACTCCAACTGATTCCTCAACTGGCGGGCGTGATTAGAAGAACCCTGCAGACGAAGCAAACGGTCAAACGTCAGGATATCCACTGGGAGCTCGAGGGACGCCAGCGCGTCCTGGGCTACAGCTCTCTCCTTATTAAGGATACCCAGGGTCAACTCGCGGGTGCCGGCGTTACCTTCCAGGATATCACCGCGCACCAGAAGTAGAGCGTCTAACTTTTCAGAACAATCCTAAACAAGACTCCATCCTTAATGATCAGATTCATCTTAGGGGTTGCCAGAACGTTATACCCATCGGGAGTTCTTCGTGCCATACACGTATTTTCGCCAACACAGTCGTAATCCGGAGCCCCCCCTTCATAAAATCGGTAAATCTCACGCAGAAACGTGAGAGCCAAGGGGTCCATTTCCGTAAACGCCGCCTTCAACAAACCTCCGATCCTCACCGCATTGTACGGCGCCGGCAGGGCTAACTCTCCGCCGTACCCTGATTCGATCCCCATCGAATAGGCGACATTCGGATCCTCATCATTCCAAACGACCCACATCCCGTTTTTATAATACGACACAACTTTTCCGGTATCTCCGACAGGACTGCCCAAGACAAGCTCCGCATCTGCCTTCGGAGTCATAAACGTTATACCGCCGGCCCCGACCTTATAAAGGATCGGCTCGGCCGTACTCTGAGCGGCGGCGGCATTTTTAATCGTGGGGACATCCACCGCATTCGCGACAGTGCCGCCAAACATCAACAGCGATAAAGTTAATCGAATCATCATTTAATTCACCTCACTCGATCAAATACACAATCGTTTTGTAGTTATCAAAATACTGCTTCAGGTCCCAGTTAAAGTTAAAAACAGCGGGGTTAATTAGGGACGTATCGGGAAGAACAAAGCTCTCGCCGTTTAGATCGAGCATATTCATATAAACCGAGAATTTATTGTTCCAATCGGAATCGACGACGACAAGCACGTTAACCCGCTTCGATTCGTCGATGACTTGCGAGACATGCTGGTAGAATGGGCGCTGAAACGACAACGAAACGCTGTTGCGGCCGCAATGCAAAGCACCATAGAGAGCCGCGTGGCGCTTTCCCGGGGCATATGATTTCATCAGATTTTCCGCGATCGAGCTGTCTCGCTGCTGTTTAGGTTCGTTACTCCTTGCCAACTCCTGTTCCTTGGTCTCCTCAATGCCGGAAAGGACAAGCGCTGGGTTGCGCTTAATAGCCGAACGGAGAACACCCGCGATGTCGGCGCCCAAATGGTTTACCGGGCCTCCAACCCCTGCGGCCTCCTGAAGCTTCTTCACTTCAGAAGGATTGGCTTCCAACATCAGAACATCGAGATCAAGACGGGATAGAATTTGCTCCGAAATACGCTGACGGAATTTATTATCGTGGCGCTCCCCCAGGCAGAGAAATTCGACCCCGGATGCGTTTATCCCCGCGACCCAGGATTCCACGGTGATTTTCTGTTTATTGAGCATCTTCGCGAAATCCGCTTTTGTCGAATTTTCAAAGCGATTATCGAAAGCGAGCTTAAATGCCGGAATGTCCTTAGAAGCTCCCGGACCCAGAGACGGAACTTCGGCACTGACAACCGTTGTGCCTAGAAGGAGGAATAGGGCGAGTGGCGTTAAATTATTCATACTTCATAATAAACGCACTTCCAACGGGATACACGGGGCAAATGGATACCTAAAAATCATCCATTGGCTCCAGAATCTAGAATTCTCAACATTCAGAAATGCGGGAAACGCCCCTTCCCGCCTTCCCGCCTTCCCGCCTTCCGAAGGACCTACAAAGATCTAGGCCCGATTATTCAATGGACATAGGCCATGCGACGGTGTTGGCGCCTACGATGGAGGCTTATCGTATCGCTATGGTCAAAGAAAAATCGGTATTAAAGCGTCTTATTGCAGCGAGTCTCTCCATATCCATCCTGGCATCCAGCGGAACCAACGCTTGGGCTTCCCGCGGGCTAGCAGGGAAAGGGGCGCGTGTCCCGGGCATGAGCATGAATATGTCTCCGGCCAGCCTTGGGGGACAAACCATCCTTCTAACCGGTTTATCATCGGGCCTAATCGCTCCCTCTTTGTCGCTAAACATTCCCAACAAAATACCGACCACCGTTTCAGAGGCTCTCACCCCGCATTCGCAATCCTTAGCGGTTATGGCCGCTCCCACGATCCTACCAGCC